>JANJTH010000010.1 GCA_024711205.1 Planctomycetota bacterium
GCGCGGCGTCGGCCCGGCGCGTCAGCCCCGGGCGCCCGCGGCCCCGGCCCGCAGCGCGGCGATCGCGGCCCCGGCGTCGGCCGCGCGGAAGACCGCGCTCCCGGCCACGATCGCGTTCGCGCCGTGGGCGCCCGCGTGGGCGACCGTCTCGGGCGCGAGGCCGCCGTCGACCGCGAGGTCGATCGCCCGGTCCCCGATCGCCGCGCGCACCGCCGCGATCTTGGGCGCCATGTCGGCCATGTAGGCCTGGCCGCCGAAGCCCGGCTCGACCGTCATGACGAGCACGAGGTCGAGGTCGGGGAGGAGCGGGAGGACCGCCTCGACGGGCGTGCGCGGGCGGAGCGCGGCCCCCGCCCGGCACCCGCGCGCGCGCAGGTCGCGGCACAGGGCCCGGGCCTCGGCCTCGGGCAGCGCCTCGACGTGGAACGTGACGACGTCGGCCCCGGCCTCGACGAACCGCGGCGCGTAGGTGGCCGGGTCCGTGATCATGAGGTGGCAGTCGAGCGGGAGCCGCGTCACCTTCCGGAGCGACGCGACGACCGGCGGGCCGATCGTCAGGTTCGGCACGAAGTGGCCGTCCATGACGTCGACGTGCAGCCAGTCCGCGCCGGCCCGCTCCATGCGCGCCGCCTCCTCCGCGAGCCGCGCGAAGTCGGCCGACAGGATCGAGGGGGCGATGACGACGGGGCGGGGCACCGGCCGGGCCCCGCTCACGCGTCCGGCAGGGCGTCGATCCCGGGCAGGGGCAGGCCCTGCACGAGCTCGAGCGAGGCCCCGCCGCCCGTGGAGACCCAGCCGATCGTGTCGGCCACCCCGAGCTCGCGGGCCGCGGCCGCGCTGTCGCCGCCCCCCACGACCGTGTGGATCCCCCGGCTGCAGCCGAGGAACGACGCCACGTAGTGCGTGCCGAGGTGGAACGGCTTCTTCTCGAACATGCCGAGGGGCCCGTTCCAGAACACCGTCTTCACGCCGCTGAGCCGGCGCGTGAAGTCGGCGATCGTGGCCGGGCCGATGTCGAGCGCCATGAGGTCGTCCGGGATCTCCTCGACGACGGCGTACCCGTCGAGGTCGTCGGGGCCGCGCGCGACGACGTGGTCGCGCGGGAGCACGAACTCGCAGCCGGTCGTGCGCGCGCGCTCGCGCGCGAGCTCCAGGATCTGCTGCGCCTTCTCCCGCAGGTCGGGCTCGTAGCGCGAGCGCCCGATCGGCTTGTCCATGGCCGCGAGGAACGTGTAGGCCATGCCGCCGCCCACGAAGATCCCGTCGACCTTGGGGACGAGGGCCTCGAGCACGGGGATCTTGTCGGCGAGCTTGCCGCCGCCGAGCACGACGACGAGCGGGCGCGGCGCCGTCCCGTCCCGCAGCGGCTGCAGCCGCTCGAGCTCGGTGCGGACGAGCTCGCCCGCGGCCGCGGGCAGGAGCCGCGCGAGCGCCGTCACCGAGGCGTCGCCGCGGTGGCTCACGCCGAACGCGTCGTTGACGTAGGCGTCCGCGAGCGCCGCGAGCCGGCGCGCGAAGCCCTCGTCGCCGTCCTTCTCGCCCTTCTCGAACCGGAGGTTCTCGAGCAGGAGGACCTCGCCCGGGGCCAGGGCCTCGGACGCGGCCTTCGCGGCGTCGCCGCACACGTCGTCCACGAACCGCACGGGCGCCCCGAGGAGCGCCTCGAGCCGCCCGACGACCGGGCGCATGCTCCAGGCCGGCTCGGGGCCCTTGCCCTTCGGGCGCCCGAGGTGCGAGCCCAGGACGAGCCGGGCCCCGCGCTCGCGCAGCGCGCGGAGCGTGGGGAGCGCCATCTCGAGCCGGTAGTCGTCGGCGACCTCGGGGCCGCGCGGGCCGTCGCGCAGGGGGACGTTGAAGTCCACCCGCACGAACACCCGCTTGCCCCGGAGGTCGCCGAGCGCGTCGAGGCCGCGCTTCGCCACGGTCAGCCGCCCAGGTTGCCCATGAGGGCGAGCAGGTCGCAGACGCGGTTCGAGTAGCCCCACTCGTTGTCGTACCAGGCGAACGTCTTCGTGAGGTTGCCGTCGATCACCTCGGTGAGCTGGCCGTCGACGAGCGACGAGGCGGGGAACCCGACCACGTCCGACGAGACGACCTCGTCGTCCGTGTAGACCATGACCGTCTTCAGCGCGCCCTCGGCGGCGGCCTTCAGGGCCGCGTTGATCGCCTTCTTGTCGGCGGGCTTCTCGAGCTCGGCCGTCAGGTCGACGAGGCTGCCGTCCGGCACCGGCACGCGGAGGGCCATGCCGTTGAGCCGCCCCTTGAGCGCCGGGAGGACGAGGCCGACGGCGCTCGCCGCGCCCGTCGACGTGGGCACGATGTTGTTGGCGGCCGCGCGCGACCGGCGGAGGTTGTCGTGCGGCAGGTCGAGCAGGCGCTGGTCGTTCGTGAACGCGTGGACCGTCGTCATGAGCCCGCGCTTGAGCCCGAACTGCTCGTGCAGGACCTTGGCGACCGGCGCGAGCGCGTTCGTCGTGCACGACGCGTTGCTGACCAGCTTGTGCTGGGGCCCGAGCACGTCGTGGTTCACGCCGAGCACGACCGTCGCGTCGAGCTCGCCCTTCGCGGGCGCGGTGAGCACGACCTTCTTGGCCCCGCCGTCGAGGTGCTTCTGGAGCTTGTCCGCCGAGCGGAACACGCCCGTCGCCTCGACGACGAGCTCGACGCCCAGGTCGCCCCACTTGACCGCGGCCGGGTCGCGCTCGGCGCTGATCCCGATCCGGCGGCCGTTGACGTGGATGGCCCCTTCCTCGTGGGAGACCTCGCCGTCGAAGCGCCCGTGGACGGTGTCGTACTTGAGCAGGTAGGCGAGCGTCTCGGCGTCGGTGAGGTCGTTGATCCGCACGACCTCGAACTCGTCGGGCCGCGCCTCGGCGATCCGGAAGACCAGCCGCCCGATCCGCCCGAACCCGTTGATCCCGATCCGAAGCTTCCGCTTCGCCTTCACGAACGCGCTGGTGCGCATGACCCCTCCGATCGCCGGTGACCCCGGCCGTTCGCGCGACACCATAGGAGCCCCCCCCACGGCCGTCAACGCCGGTACAGCCTCACGGCCCCGCAGCCTCGCAGCTCCCTCGCCCATCCTCCCTTGCCCTTGCCCTCCCACTTGTCTTCCCTTCTTCCTCTCTTCCCCTCTTCTCTCCCCTCCCTCTTCTCCCTCCCGCTCCCCCCCCCGTCCCCCGTACAGCGCGACGCCCGCGGCCCCCGGAGGGGGGCCGCGGGCGTCGCGCCGTCACGCCGGCGCCGTCTTCGCGCGCGCCGCCTTCGCCGTCAGTTGCCCGCGGGCTTCGCCTTCGACGGGTACGGGTCCGGCTCGTTCTCGATCACGTCCTCGCCGCCGGGGACCCACTGGCCGAAGTCGGTGTCGGGGTAGATGTCGTTGCTGCCGTCGAACGGCCCGATCCCGAAGAACCACCACTTGATGTAGAAGGCCTCGCCCCACAGGTCGCCGCTGCGGCCCGTGTACTCCTTCGTCGTCGGGTCGTAGGTCCAGAACTGGAACTTCGCGTAGCCGCGCTCGGCGAGCCGCCGGAACAAGTAGAGCGGCGGGAGCATGACGGGCGGGAAGCCCTGGGCCGCGACGGGGAGCTGGGGGATGCCGAGCACGAAGTCGCCGTCCCAGATCGCGAGCGAGCCGTTGCGGATCTCGAGCACGACGTCGCAGCCGGTCGGCTTCTCCTCCGAGACGGGGTCGGCGGTCGCCGCGAGGATCACGCCGTGGCGGGCCAGGTGCTCGCGGAGCGCCGACGCAACGTAGTTCTTGTCGATCGAGTCGAAGCGCGTCTCGTCGATGAACACGCGCTTGCCGGCCAGCGCCGCGGCGTCGTACTGCTTCACCGCGCGATGCGCGGCCGTCGAGACGAGGAGCATCTCCGACGAGGTGCGCGGGGTCGTCGTGTCGCGGATGTTGCCGATGCAGCCGGTCGAGATCAGGGCGGCCAGGAGGCCAAGGGCCCGCAGGGGCGTGGTCATGTCACCTCGGTTCGTCGCGCAGGGCGCGCGACCCCCGCCGACGGCCGCCATCGGGGCGGGCGAGGGAGGGGGGGCGCGGCGCGAAGGGCGCGCACGATAGCGCGCCCCCGGGCTCCGCGGCAACGACCGGAGCTTGTAGGTTTCTGCGCCGAGGGTTACAAACGCGCCGCGACTCCGGGGCGCGCCCCGGAATCGTCGCTTGCACGACCGGCGCCCATCCTCGACCCGAGCGCAGCCCGAAGAGCCCCGATGGTCCCCATGAGCTTGGTCTCCCGACAGAGCCCCGCGCCGCCCCCGCGGGTGGCCCCGTGACCGCCGAGCGCGGGGACGCTGCGCGGCGGGAAGGTGAGGGCGGGGGGCGGCCGGTCGGGGGCCCGGCGGGCGAGGGCCGCCCGGGCGACCCGGGGTCGGCGGGGCGGGCCCGACGGGCCTGGTTCACGCTCCTCTACGTGGGGCTCGCGCTCGGGCTCCTGCTCGCGCTCAATCAGTACCTCGTCCGCAGCGCGCGGCCGACCTTCCCGATCCCCTACTCGACGTTCCTGACGCTCATCGAGGAGGGCAAGCTCGCGCACGTCGTGGTCTCGCCCGACGGCGTCGAGGGCACGCTGGCGAAGCCGGAGGCGCTGCCGGTGCTCGTGAGCGAGGACACGACGCAGGCCCGCGAGGTCGAGCGGTTCACGGCCGTCCGCGTCCCGGGCGACGACCAGGAGCTGACGCGCCGCCTCGCCGAGAAGGGCGTCGCCGTGACCGGCCGGCGCGGCGACGGCGTCGGGCAGATGGTGTTCTTCTGGCTCCTGATCAGCGCCCTCTCGATCGCGAGCCTGTTCTTCCTCATGCGCCTCATGTCGCCGAACCGCCAGGTCATGAGCTTCGGGAAGAGCCGGGCGCGGGTCTACGCGGAGCGGGAGACGAAGGTCACGTTCGACCAGGTCGCGGGGATCGAGGAGGCGAAGGAGGAGCTGCGCGAGATCGTCGAGTTCCTGCGCGACCCCTCGCCCTACCACCGGATCGGGGCGCGGATCCCGCGCGGGATCCTCCTCGTGGGCCCCCCGGGCACCGGCAAGACGCTGCTCGCGCGCGCGGTCGCGGGCGAGGCGAGCGTCGTGTTCTTCAGCCTCTCGGGCTCGGACTTCGTCGAGATGTTCGCGGGCGTCGGCGCCTCGCGCGTGCGCGACCTGTTCGAGCAGGCGCACAAGCAGGCCCCGTGCATCGTGTTCATCGACGAGCTCGACGCGCTGGGCAAGGTCCGCGGGGTCGGCTTCTCGGGCGCGCACGACGAGCGCGAGCAGACCCTGAACCAGCTCCTCTCCGAGATGGACGGCTTCGACCCCAACAAGGGCGTCGTGATCCTCGCCGCCACGAACCGGCCCGAGATCCTCGACCCGGCGCTCCTGCGGCCCGGGCGGTTCGACCGGCAGGTCGTGGTCGACCGCCCGGACCTCAAGGGGCGCGAGGCGATCCTCCGCATCCACGCGCGCAAGGTGAAGCTCGGCCCCGACGTGGACCTGGGCAAGCTCGCGAAGCAGACGCCCGGGCTCGTCGGCGCCGACCTGGCGAACGTCGTCAACGAGGCCGCGCTCCTCGCCGGGCGGCGGCGCAAGGAGCACGTCGAGCAGACCGAGCTCGAGGAGGCGATCCAGCGCAGCCTCGTGGGGCTCGAGCGCAAGAGCCGCGTCATGGGGCCGGCCGAGAAGGAGCGGATCGCCGTCCACGAGGTCGGGCACGCGCTCGTCGCGCTGAGCGTCTCGCGGAGCGACCCGGTCACGCGCGTCTCGATCATCGCGCGCGGCGCGGGCGCGCTCGGCTACACCATGCTCGTGCCCGAGGAGGACCGCCACATCTACACGCGGGGGGACCTCGAGGACCGGCTGGCCTGGACGCTCGGCGGGCGCGGCGCGGAGCTGCTCGTCTACGGCGACACGTCCACGGGCGCGGCCGACGACCTGGCGCGGGCGACCGAGCTCGCGCGCCGCATGTGCACCGACTTCGGCATGAGCGAGCGCCTCGGGCCGGTCGCGCTCGGCAACGGGGGCCCGCGCCAGCGGTTCCTGGCCGGGCTCGAGCCGTCGGGCCCGCCCGACCACTCGGACGCGACCTCCCGCGAGGTCGACGAGGAGGTCCGGCGGCTCGTCGTGGCGACCGAGGAGCGCGTCGCGGCGCTGCTCGGCGCGCGCCGCGAGGCGCTCGAGGGGATCGCCGCCCACCTCGTGAGCAAGGAGGTGATCCTGGCGGACGAGCTGAAGCAGCTCGCGCGCGACTTCGGGGCGCCCCCGGTCGAGCCGCACACGCCCCGCCTGCGCGTCACGGTCCCGTCGGGGCGCCTGCCGACGCCGGGCCCGCGCGCCGACGCCCCGGCGGCCGCGCCGGGCAACGGCGGCGCGCCGGCCTGACCTCGAGCCGCCCCCCCCGGGCGCCGAGCGCGCGACCAGCGGTATCATGGCCTCGCGCGCGCGCGCGGGCTCCCGCGGCGCGGCGCCGAGAAGGGGAGCCGGAGTGAGCTCGATCCGCAGCCTTGCCCGCAAGTTCGCCAGCACCGACCAGTTCCGCGCGCTGAACTGGCACGGCACGTTCGAGGAGTACCTCGGCCTCGTCCGGGAGCGCCCGGAGGTCACGCGCAACGCGTTCCAGCGGCTCTACGACATGATCGTGTCCTGGGGCGCGGACGAGCTGACGCGGCACAAGCGCCCGCTCACCCGCTACAAGTTCTTCTCCGACCCGATCGACGGCGGCGCGGACGCGATCTTCGGGCTCGAGGAGCCGCTCATGCGGCTCGTGGGCGTGCTCAAGAGCGCGGCCAACGGGTTCGGGACCGAGAAGCGGATCATCCTCCTGCACGGCCCGGTCGGCTCGTCGAAGTCGACGATCGCCCGCCTGCTCAAGAAGGGGATCGAGCACTACTCGCGCACCGACGCGGGCGCGCTCTACACCTTCCAGTGGCGCATGTCCCCCGACGACCCCTGGGAGGACAGCCCCATGCACGAGGACCCGCTCAAGCTCGTCCCGGGCGAGTTCCGGCGCGAGTTCCTGCGCGAGCTCGTGGGCGACAGGAACGACCTCCGCTACCCGCTCGACGTCGGGGGCGAGCTCGACCCGGCCAGCCGGTTCAACTTCCGGCTCCTGCTCGAGCGCTACGACGGCGACTGGTGGAGCGTGATCGAGCAGCACGTGCGCGTGCGGCGGCTGCTCCTCTCGGAGAAGGACCGGGTGGGGATCGGCACCTTCCAGCCCAAGGACGAGAAGAACCAGGACTCGACCGAGCTCACGGGCGACATCAACTACCGCAAGATCGCCCAGTACGGCTCCGACTCCGACCCGCGGGCCTTCAACTTCGACGGCGAGTTCAACGTCGCGAACCGCGGCGTGATCGAGTTCATCGAGCTGCTCAAGCTCGACGTCGCGTTCCTCTACGACCTGCTCGGCGCGACCCAGGAGCACAAGATCAAGCCGAAGAAGTTCGCGCAGACCGACATCGACGAGGTCATCATCGGGCACACGAACGAGCCCGAGTACCGCAAGCTCCAGAGCAACGAGCTCATGGAGGCCTTCCGCGACCGCACGGTGAAGATCGACGTCCCGTACATCACGACGCTCAGCGACGAGATCCGGATCTACGAGAAGGACTTCAACCGCGAGAAGGTGAAGGGCCGGTTCATCGCCCCGCACACGATCGAGGTCGCGGCCATGTGGGCCGTGCTGACCCGGCTCGAGGAGCCGAAGAACGCGAGCCTGACGCTCCTCCAGAAGCTCAAGCTCTACAACGGCAAGTCGCTGCCCGGGTTCACCGAGGACAACATCGCCGAGCTGCGCGAGGCGGCGCCGCGCGAGGGCATGCAGGGGATCTCGCCCCGCTACGTGCAGGACAAGATCAGCAACGCGCTCGTGAGCGACCAGGGCGAGGGGACGATCAACCCGTTCATGGTCATGAACGAGCTCGAGGAGGGCCTGCGCCACCACTCGCTGATCGCGTCCGAGGACCTGCGCAAGCACTACAAGGACCTGCTCGCGACCGTCAAGGAGGAGTACGAGGACATCGTCAAGAACGAGGTCCAGAAGGCGATCTCCGCCGACGAGGACGCGATCGCGCGCCTGTGCGCCAACTACATCGACAACGTGAAGGCCTACACGCAGCGCGAGAAGGTGAAGAACAAGTACACGGGGCAGGACGAGGAGCCCGACGAGCGGCTCATGCGCTCGATCGAGGAGAAGATCGACATCCCCGACGCGCGCAAGGACGACTTCCGGCGCGAGATCATGAACTACATCGGCGCGCTCGCGATCGAGGGCAAGCAGTTCCACTACTGGACGAACGAGCGGCTCCAGAAGGCGCTCGAGCTCAAGCTGTTCGAGGACCAGAAGGACAGCATCAAGCTCAAGAACCTCGTCTCGAACGTGATCGACAAGGAGACGCAGGAGAAGATCGACATCGTCAAGGCGCGCCTGATCAAGAACTACGGCTACGACGACGTGTCGGCGACCGACGTGCTCAACTACGTGGCCTCGATCTTCGCGCGCGGCGACGCCGTGCGGCAGACGTGACGAACAAGATCGGGCGCGACGCCTCGCGCTTCAAGCAGATCGTCCGCGGCAAGATCAAGAAGGAGCTGCGGAAGTACATCACGAAGGGCGAGCTGATCGGCCGCAAGGGCAAGCACACGGTCAGCATCCCGCTCCCGCAGATCCAGCTCCCGCGCTTCCGCTACGGGAGCCAGGAGACGGGCGGCGTGGGCCAGGGCGACGGCGAGGTCGGCCAGCCGATCGGCAAGGGCGACCCGAAGGCGGGCCCCGGCGAGGCCGGCGAGGACCCGGGCGAGCACGTCCTCGAGGTCGACGTCGAGCTCGCGGAGCTGGCGAAGATCCTCGGCGAGGAGCTCGCGCTGCCGCGGATCCTCCCCAAGGGGAAGAAGGCGATCGCCTCCGAGAAGGACGTCTACACGGGGATCCACCGGTCCGGGCCCGAGAGCCTGCGCCACTTCAAGCGCACCTTCAAGCAGGCGCTGCTCCGCCAGATCGCGACCGGCGAGTACGACCCCGACGACCCGATCGTGCTGCCGATGCGCGAGGACAAGCGCTACCGCTCCTGGAAGACCCACCGCGAGCCCGAGGCGAACGCGGTGATCATCTACATGATGGACGTCTCGGGCTCGATGGGCTTCGAGCAGAAGGAGATCGTCCGCATCGAGAGCTTCTGGATCGACACCTGGCTGCGCAGCCAGTACGAGAACATCGAGAGCCGGTACATCGTCCACGACGCGACCGCGAAGGAGGTCGACCAGCACACCTTCTTCCACATCCGCGAGAGCGGCGGGACGAAGATCTCGAGCGCGTACGAGCTGTGCAACCGCATGATCGACGAGCAGTTCCCGCCGGACGACTGGAACATCTACCCGTTCCACTTCTCGGACGGCGACAACTGGGGCGGCGACGACACGCGCCGCTGCGTGAAGCTGCTCGAGGAGCACGTCCTGCCGCGCGTGAACGTGTTCTGCTACGGGCAGGTCAAGAGCGCCTACGGGAGCGGGCAGTTCGTGAAGGACCTGCGGGCCGCGTTCCCGGGCGACGAGCGGATCATCTGCAGCCAGATCAGCGGGCGCGAGGAGATCTACGACTCGATCCGCGAGTTCCTGGGGAAGGGGCGCTGAGGTGGGCCCCGAGCGGCGCGGGGGGCTGACGCCCGAGCTCGACGCGGCGGCGCGCAGGATCGCCGAGCACGCGCGCGGCTACGGGCTCGACTTCTGGGAGGTGTGCTTCGAGCTGCTCGACCACGACGAGCTGAACGAGGTCGCGGCCTACGGCGGGTTCCCGACCCGCTACCCGCACTGGAAGTTCGGCATGGAGTACGAGCAGCTCGCGAAGGGCTACACGTACGGGCTGCAGAAGATCTACGAGCTCGTGATCAACCACGACCCGTGCTACGCGTACCTCATGAAGTCGAACTCGCTCGTGGACCAGAAGCTGGTCATGGCCCACGTGTGCGGGCACGCCGACTTCTTCAAGAACAACCTCTGGTTCGCGCACACGAACCGGAAGATGATCGACGAGATGGCGAACCACGGGGCCCGGATCCGCCGCTACGCGGAGAAGTTCGGGCACGAGGAGGTCGAGCGGTTCGTCGACGCCTGCCTGTCGCTCGAGAACCTGATCGACATCCACTCGCCGTTCATCAAGCGCCGGGCGGCCAAGCAGGACGACGACGAGCCGCGGCGGCCGGTCCCTCGCAAGCTGCGCGCCAAGGACTACATGGACCGGTTCATCAACCCGCCCGAGTTCATGGACCAGCAGCGGGCCGCGCTCCAGGCGGACATCGAGCGGAGCAAGAACTTCCCCGAGCACCCCGAGCGGGACGTGCTCCTGTTCCTGCTCGAGCACGCGCCGCTCGAGCGCTGGCAGCGCGACGTGCTCTCCATGGTCCGCGAGGAGGCCTACTACTTCGCGCCGCAGGCCATGACGAAGATCATGAACGAGGGCTGGGCCAGCTACTGGCACAGCAAGATCATGACGGAGAAGGTCCTCGGCGACGACGAGGTGATCGACTACGCCGACCACCACGCGGGCACGCTCGCGACCCGCCCCGGGAACCTGAACCCCTACAAGCTCGGGATCGAGCTGTTCCGCGACATCGAGGAGCGCTGGGACCGGGGCATGTTCGGGTCCGCCTGGGAGGAGTGCGACGACCTCGCCCGGAAGCGTACGTGGGACCTGAAGCTCGGGCGCGGCCGGGAGAAGATCTTCGAGGTCCGGCGGATCTACAACGACGTCCTGTTCGTGGACGAGTTCCTGACCGAGGACTTCGCGCGCCGCCAGAAGCTGTTCACGTTCGAGTACTCGAAGCAGAGCGACGACTGGGTGATCGCGAGCCGCGAGTTCAAGGCGATCAAGGAGAAGCTCCTGTTCCAGCTCACGAACTGGGGCAACCCGGTGATCGAGGTCCAGAGCGGGAACTGGGAGAACCGCGGCGAGCTCTACCTCTACCACCGGCCGGACGGGCACGACCTCGACCTCGAGCAGGCCCGGGACACGCTCCGGAACATCCAGCTCGTGTGGAACCGGCCCGCGCACCTCGAGACCACGCTCGAGAAGCGCCGGAAGGTGCTCACCTACAACGGGCGCAAGCACTCGGACCGGGCCCTGTGACGGGGGGCCGAGGCCGGTCGTGACCGCGACGGGGGCAGACGGAGGCGGTGGCGGCGGCGCGCCGGGGGCCGACGCGAGCGGGGAGGCGCTGCCCCTCGACCCGGCCGAGCTCCGGCGGCGCGTGCGGGCGCTCGAGCGGGAGAACGAGCGCCTGCGGCGGATCGTGCGCCAGGCGCGGGACATCATCGTCACGACCGACCTCGAGGGGCGGGTCACGGAGCTCAACGAGGAGGCCGAGCACGCGCTCGGGGTCCGGCTCGAGGACGTGCGCGGGCGGCCCGCGGACCGCTTCTACGTGCAGGGCCGGGCGCGCGCGAAGCTGCTCGCGGCGCTCGCGGCCGACCCCGAGGGGGTCGTGCGCGAGGACGTCGAGGTCCGCACGGCGGCGGGCGAGCGGCGCTGGCTCAACCTGAGCCTCTCGTGGCTGCTCGACGCGGACGGCCAGCGCGTCGGCACGATCGGCGTGAGCAAGGACGTGACGCAGCGGCGCAAGCTCGAGGACGAGCTGCGGCGGCTCTCGGTCACCGACAAGCTGACCGGGCTGTTCAACCAGAGCCACTTCTTCCACCTGCTCGAGGTCGAGAAGGAGCGGGCGCTCCGCCTGCGCCACGCGCTGTCGCTGCTCCTGTTCGACCTCGACGGCTTCAAGCGGCTCAACGACACGCGCGGCCACCGCGAGGGCGACGAGGTCCTCGTGCGGATCGGGCGCGTCCTGTTCGAGACGATCCGCAAGGAGGTCGACTCGGCCTTCCGCTACGGCGGCGACGAGTTCACGGTGCTCCTGCCCGGCGCCGAGCGCGAGCAGGCGGTCGGGTTCGCCGAGCGCGTGCGGCGCCGGATCGAGGAGCTCGACCTGGGCGGCGTCCGGGCGAGCATGGGGATCTGCCCGTTCGACCCCGAGAACCGCGCGCTCCAGCTCGTCGAGAAGGCGGACGAGGCGATGTACCGCTCGAAGCGCGCGGGCGGGAACCGGATCTCGGCCTGGGACGCGGCCGCGGGCGAGGTCGTGCCCTGCCCCGTGGGCGCCTGAGCGCGCTGGCGACGGACCGCGTCGCCTGACAACCTGGGCGAGGCTCGCGCGTTCCCTCCCCGGAGGTCACCCCATGCCGCGCACCCGCCCCGGACGCCGGGCTTCGATCGCGCTCGTCCTCGCCCTGGCCGCGGGTGCGGGCGCGCCGCTCCTGGAGGTCCCCGCGGCCAGGGCCCAGGGCAAGCCCCGGCCGGCCGAGGTCGAGGAGGTCCGGGCAACCTGGGCGCACCCCGACGGGAAGCGCGAGGTCCCGGTCAAGCTCTACGTGCCGGCGCAGGCGGGGCCGCGGCCCGTCGTGCTGCTCTCCCACGGCCTCGGGGGCACGCGCGAGGCGCTGGCCTACCTGGCCCGGCCCTGGGCCGAGGCGGGCTGGCTGTGCGTCGCCATGCAGCACCCGGGCTCGGACGACGGCGTGTGGCGCGACCTCCCGCTGCTCGAGCGCATGGCGGCCATGCGCCGCGCCGCGGCGGACCCCTTCGCGGCGTGGGACCGCGCGCGGGACGTGCGCGCCGTGCTCGATCGCCTCGAGCACGAGACGAAGGCGGCCGAGGGGCCGCTGGCCGGGCGCGTCGACCTCGCGCGGGTCGCGATCGCCGGGCACTCGTTCGGCGCGTGGACGGCGCTGACCGCGGGCGGCCGGCGCCCCGCGGCGCTCCCCGGCCGCGCGGGCGACCTGTCCGACCGGCGCGTCCGCTGCGTCGTCTCGCTCTCCGGCGCGGGGTTCAAGGACGACGCACGCGAGCGCGCGGCGGCCGCGGGCCTGCGGGTCCCGACGCTCCACATGACCGGCACGCTCGACACGTCGCCCGTGACCGACGCCACGGTCGAGGATCGCAAGCGCGTCTTCCGCCACGCGCCCGGGCCGGGTGAGGGGGAGGGCAGCGGCGGCGCCGCGCAGTACCTCGTCGTGCTCGAGGGGGGCGATCACATGGTGTTCTCGGGCGAGTCGCTCCCGCTCCGGGGCCGGCTCCGCGAGGGGAACCCGGCCCACGACGCGAGGTCCCACGCGCTGATCCGGACCGTCGCGACCCGGTTCCTCGAGGCCCACCTGCTCGGCCAGGCGGAGGCCCAGGCCTGGCTCGCGGGGGACGGCCTGCTCGCGGCCACCAGGGGGCTGGCCGCGGTCGAGCGCAAGGTGGCGCCGCCGTCCGAGGCGCCCGCGCGCTGACGCCGCCGACGTGGGCCCGGGGCTACGTCAGCTCCCAGAACCAGAGCTGCTTCGAGCGCTCGAAGTAGCCGTCGCTGCCCTGCCCCTGGCTCGCGCCGTCCCACACGTCGATGTGGTCGCCCGTCGGGTTGCTCTCGGACTCGCCGTCGCGGGTCCAGAAGTCCTTGAAGAAGATGATCCCCTTGCGGCCGTGGTAGTGCGTCACGTCCACGCCGTCCTTCGAGTCCCAGTTCTTGCCCTTCTTCTTCTCCACGGTCCCGAGCTTGCGCTTCTGCCCGAGGAGGAACGTCGCGAGCTGCTCGGCGAGCAGCACGTGCTGCTTGCCCGAGTGGCCGTGCCAGCACACCTTGCAGCCCGTCACGGTGATCCCGACCGCCTTCAGGGCGACGCCCATGCGGATCGCGCACTGGTTGGCGAACGCGGGCTCGCCCGCCTTGTTGAGGCAGGGGCTCGGGTCGCCCTGGACCGCGGGGTGGGCGTCCCACAGGGGCTGGAAGGCGATCTTGGTGCTCGTGGTCATGGCGCGGAGACCTCCGGGACGAGGACGACGGATGCGGTCGCTCGCGTGCTGTTCACGAGCGGCAGGGGCGAGCTGAAGGCGCGGCCGTCCACCTGGAGCCACACGACGTACTCGCCGGGGGGCACGTCGTCCCAGGCCGCCTGGCCGCTCGCGTCGGTCGTCCGCGGGCCGCCCTGGGGCGCGCCGGTCTCCTCGTACAGGCGAGCCACCGCCCCGGGCACGGGAGACTCGTCCGCGCGGACGCACTGGATCGCCACCCGGTGGCGAGGGGGCGCCAGGACGAGGAGCGGGTCGGTGTCCGACGCGCGGAGCACGATCGGCGCGCTGAACCGCAGCCCAGCGCGCTCGACCTCGGCCACGTACTCGTCGATCGGGAGGTCGTCGAAGCGGACCTCGCCCTTGGCGTCGGTCTTCTTCGGCGCCCCCTCGGCCGCTCCGTCGTCGGCGCGGGCCAGCCGGACGGTCGCGCCGCGCAGGGGGCGCTCCTCGACGTCGAGCACCCGCAGGTGCGCGCGGAAGCGGGGCGGGGCGACGACGTCGAGCGGCTCGCCGTCGCCCTCGCGCAGGTCGACGAACCGGCTGAAGGCCCGGCCGTCGTGGGTGACGTGGACGACGTACTCCTCGACGGGGAGGTCGTCGAAGCGGACGAGGCCCTGGGCGTCGGCGGGCCTGGCCTCGCCCTCGGGCGCCCCGTCGTCGGCGCGGAACATGCGCGCCTCGGCGCCTCCGAGCGGGCGCTCCGCCGCGTCGAGCAGGCGGAGGTGGGCCCGGTAGCGCGGCGGGGCCACGACGTCGAGCGGCTCGCCGTCGCCCTCGCGCAGCGTGACGAACCGGCTGAAGGCCCGGCCGTCGTGGGTGACGTGGACGACGTACTCCTCGACGGGGAGGTCGTCGAAGCGGACGAGGCCCTGGTCGTCCGCGGGCTTCGCCTCGCCCTCGGGGGCGCCGTCGTCGGCGCGACACATGCGCGCCTCGGCGCCCCCGAGCGGGCGCTCCGCCGCGTCGAGCAGGCGGAGGTGGGCCCGGTAGCGCGGGGGGGCGACGACGTCGAGCGGGCCGCCCTTGCCGTCCTCGCCGCGGAGCACGATCGGCGCGCTGAAGGCGAAGCCCTCGTGCTCGACGTGCGCGGTGTAGCGGCCGAACGGGAGGCGCTCCCAGAGGACGAGCCCCTCGCCGTCGGTCTGCTTCGTCTCGCCGATCTGCTTGCCGTCGGCGTCGTGGTGGATCCCGACCGTCGCCCCCGCGAGCGGCCGCTCGAGGGCGTCGACGATCCGGAGGTCCGCGCGGTAGTCGGCGCCGCACAGGTCGAGCGGGTCGAACCCGTAGTCGCCCCCGTAGATCGCGGGGCCCGAGACCTCGGGCGGGAGCTCGGCCGGCTCGAAGAACAGGACCTCCGTGCGGCGGTTCTCCTGCTCGGCCTGGCCGTCGACGCCGACGCCGACGCGCGGGAAGTCCTCGCCGCAGCCGAGCGCCTTCTTGCCGGCGTCGACCCAGCGCACGCGGGCGCGCTGCGCGGCGAGCGCGTCTGCGCCGCCGGCGAGCCCGCGCAGGTCGTCCTCGTAGAGGTCGAAGTAGGCGCCCCAGGTCTGCTGGCCCGCCACGCCGTCCTCGGCGATCGACTTGCCGAAGGTCTGGTTGTAGCGGCGCTGGAAGGCCTCGATCTGGGCCTTCGTGGCCTGGGTCGCCTCCCCCGGGTCGCACGACCAGCCGCGCGTCCGGGCCGCGTAGCGCAGCACGTAGGCGTCGTCGGCGTCGACGTGGTAGCGCTTGCAGGCGGCGACGAACCCGTCGCGGTGGCCCTCGACGAGCGCGACGACGCACTGGGCGCGGGCCTCCGAGAGGGGCCGGTTGTAGGCGTCCGAGCCGGCCGTGTCGGTGTGCCCGGCCACGACGAGGGCGCGGTCCGGGTAGAGCTCGAGGTAGCGGAGCGTGTAGACGATCGCCTCGAGGCCGCGCTCCTCGGCCGAGCCCTGCTCCTCCTCGTGGTGCTCGTGCGGGTCGTCGAGCCGGGGGAGGAACTGCGCGCTCGCGGTGTTGAAGTAGGTGCTCGCGAGCTCGAGCCGGACCGCGCGCCGCCCCGTCGGCTCGAGCCGGACGGCCCGGTACTTCCCCTTCCGGTAGAGGTCGCACTGGTTCGGGTCGCACGCGGCGGCCCCGTGGCAGGCGAGCTTGGGCGGGTGCTCGGGCTCGAACGCGAGCACGTCGACGCGCTCGGTGTGCTCCGGCGTGTACTCCCGCAGGCGCGTGCGCCCGGGCGGCCAGTGGGCCGCGCACCCGACGGACCCGGGGCCGGCCCAGGCGATCCGCCCGCGCAGCGCGCCGAGCGCCGCCGTGTCCGCGAGCCCGAGCCGCCGGGCCAGCTCGCCGTCGGTGATCCCGAGGAGCGCGCCCCAGTCGCCCGCGACCGCGGCGGGCGGCGCGCTCGCGTCGCCCGCGGGCAGGCCCCGCCGGCGACGCAGCTCGTCGAGCGCCTTGCGCGACTTCGGGCCGGGCTTGCCGTCGATCGCGCCGGGGTCGCAGGCCCAGCCGTGCTCGCGCGCCGCGAGCTGGCAGAGCTCCTGCCAGTCCTCGACCGTGTGGTGGGCCTGGCACGCCGCCCCGAGCGCGTCCGCGTCGCCGCGCAGGAGCGCACGGATGGCCGCCGCCCGGGCCTCGGCCAGGCCGGCGTCCGCGTGGTGCCCGGCCACGAGGCACGGCTCCTCGGGGTGGTCCCGCAGGTGGGCGAGCGCGACGAGCTGCGCGTCGACGAGCCGGGGCGGCCGCCCCGTCTGGAGGCGCGGGACCGCGCTCCCGGCGCGGAACGCGGTCGGGCCCAGCTCGAGCAGGCTGACCCGGCGCACCGGGACGATCTGGATCTTCGTCGTGCGCTCCGCGGCGACGGAGAGCTGGGGGCGGGGCCCGGTGTCGCCCGCCTGCGCGACGACGGGCTCCTGGCCGGAGCCGCTCACGTCTGCACGTCCCGGCTCGCGCGCACTCGCCGCCCCCTCGCTGCCCCGCCCAACCTAAGGTGTAGAACGCGCGGCGGGTCGAAGCAACCCGGGACCGGCGTGCGCGAGGCGCACGGAGCGGGCGAAGGCGGGAGGAGGAGGAGGAGGAGGAGGAGGAGGAGGAAGAGGAAGAGGAAGAGGGAAGAGGGAAGAGGAAGAGGGAAGAGGAAGTGGGAAGAGGAAGAAGGAAGAGGAAGAAGGAGGGCAAGGGCAAGGGCAAGGGCAAGGGAAGAGAGGCGTGGGCCTCGCGAGACCGCGGGAACGGGAACGGGAACGGGAACGGGAACGGGAAGAGCTCCGCTGGGGGGGCGCCCGCGTGGTCGCGCGGGTGCATGACCATCCCTGGCTGAGAAGAGGGGGAGGCCCGCAGGGCCTCCCCCTCTTCTCAGAGCCCGCAGGGCCTCCCCCTCACTTCAGAACCCGAAGCCGACCGAGAACGAGAACACCTGCGGGTCGTCGTCGCGCTGCTTGCGGAGCGGCCAGGCGAAGTCGAGCGCGACGGGGGCCGGGAACACGGGGACGAGCAGGCGGAACCCGAACCCGGCGGCGACGCGGACCGCGTCGCGGTCGAAGTCGGACGGCTTGGCCGTGACGGCGCCGACGTCGAGGAGGAGCACGCCGCGCAGGATGCTCTGGAACAGCGGGAACGTGACCTCGGCCGTGCCCAGCGCCGACCAGTTCCCGCCGAGCGGGCGGCCGTCGAGCTTCGGCGTGACCGTCCGGAACCGGAACCCGCGCAGCGACCCGGGGCCGCCCGCGAAGAACCGCTCGAAGATCGGGATGCGGTCGTCGCGGTGGAGCCCCTCCTGCCAGTCGAGGTCGCCGCGGAGCTGGAGCACCCAGCGCCAGCGCCCGGGCCACTGGAACAGCGTCGTCTGCCAGTTGGCCGAGGCGCCGGCCCGGTGGAAGTCGAAGTCGCCGCCCTGGACCCCGCCCGCGATCTCGTAGTAGGCCTGCGCGGCCCAGCCGCCCCACGGGATGAAGTCGCGGTCGATCAGGTTCTGGTCCCAGGTCAGGCCGAACCGCGTCGAGGCGACGTAGTTCGTCCCGGCGACCTCGAGCACGTCGGGGACCGCGCCGAAGTCGATGTCCGCGATCCGCACCCGCTCGTAGCGGTAGGTCGCGCGGAACACGATGTCCTGGGTGAGCCGGTAGCCGAGCGTGAACCGCCCGGCCCGCCGGTACTCGACCCAGTCCTCGCGCACGCGGTCGAGCGCCGACCCGGCGAGCCCGAGGATGATCGGGTAGCCGAACAGCCACGGCTCGGTGAATTCGACGCTGTACTGCGAGCGCTCGCGCCCGGGCTGGATCGAGACCTGGAGCTGCTGGCCGGCGCCGGTGAACGAGCGGCCCTCGATGAAGTCGGAGAGCGAGCGCGGCACGTCGGTCACGTCGAAGTTGCGGAGCGTGAGCTGGATGTTCCCGAAGAACCCGGTGGCCGTGGACACCCCGCCGCCGACGATGAACGCGCCCGTGCGCGCCTCCTCGATCGAGAGCACGAGGTGCTCGACGCCCGGCTCGGGCCCCTGCTCGAAGCCGAACCGCACGTCCTGGAAGTAGCGCAGCCGCCACAGGCGCGCGACGCTCGCCTCGAGCTCGGCCGCGTCGAAGTACTCGCCCGGGTAGAAGGACAGCTCGCGGCGGATCACGTCCTCGCGCGTCTTGTCGTTGCCCTCGACGCGGATCTCGCCCACGCGCACGCGCGGCCCCTCGGTGATCGCGAAGGTCACGTCGACGAGCGCCCGGGCGGGGTCGTAGCGCACGTCGAGGTCGACGCGCGCGTGCACGTAGGCGCGCCGCCCGTAGAGCGACTTCACCTGCTCGAGCGCCTGGCGCAGGTCGTCGCCCAGGAACGGCCGGCCCGGCCGCACGGCGACCTCCTCGAGGATCCGCTCCTCGGTGAGCACGCGCGCGCCCGTGACGGCGACCCCCTTGACCGTGTAGCGCGGCCCCTCCTCGACGCCGACGACGAGCGTGAGCGCCTCGCCGTCGAGCGAGGCCCGCTCCTCGAGCAGGAACACGCGCGCGTCGAGGAAGCCCTGCGAGCGGTACCAGCGGGTGATCCGGTCGAGGTCGCGCCGGAACGCGTCGGGGCGGTAGACGCCCTTCTCGAGCAGGCCGAAGAACGCGCGCGGCTTCGTCTCGATCGCGTCGGCGCCGCTCGCCCCGAGGATCGTCTCCGGGTCGAGCTGCCGCGCGCCCTCGAACGTGATCTCGGCGACGTGCACCTTCGGCCCGGCGCGGACGACGAACGTCACGTCGACCCCGGCCTCGCGCGGCACGTCCTGGCGCTCGACCTCGCCGCGCAGGTGCCCCGCCTCGACGAGCTCGCGGCGCAGGCGCCGGAGGTCGGCCTCGAGCGCGAACGGGTCCCAGCGGTCGCCGGCCTTCGTCTTGACGGCGCGCTCGATCGCCTCGCCCTCGAGGGCCTTGGCCCCCTCGAGCACGAGGCGCCGCACGCGCGGGCGCTCGTGCACGACGAGCTCGACGAGCACGCCGCCGCCGGCCTCGCGCACCGTCACCTCGACCGGCGCGCGCCGCGCGTCGGGCGACCCGAACCGGCCCGAGCGGTAGAGGCGCGCCAGGTCCTCGGCGAGCACGTCCGACGAGAACGGCTCGCCCGGCCGCGTCGCGATCAGGCCCATGGCCTCGCTGCGGTGGATCGTGGTCAACCCCTCCCACACCACCTCGGTGACCGTCCGGCCCTCGGCCCAGGCCCAGTCCTGCGCGCGCGCGGGGGCGGCCGCCGCGACGAGGGCCGCCACGGCCACGAGCGCCAGGCGGGCGGTCGAGCGGGCGCGGAGGGGGCTGGGGTGGCTCACGAGGGCCCCGAGGCTACCCGGGCCGGGGTCACGCCGGGGTCACGGGGGCAGGGGCCTGCCGGCCGGGGCTCCCGCCCGGGGTCTCAGGCCCGGAGCAGCCCGTAGAGCCCCCCCGCGAGGAGGAGCAGCGTGATCGCCGCGGTCGCGAACACCCAGGACTCCGTGTCGCGGGGCTCGCGCCCCTCCTGCACGAGCCAGGGGCCGACCTCGACCTTCAGGTCCTCGCGGATCCGGCGCGCGACGGCCGGCGGGGTCCCGACGAGGAGGCCGCGCACCGGGCGCGGGGCCTCGACCCGCTCGCGCACGAGGGCCGCCCAGGCGTCGAGGCGCTCCTCGAAGCGCGCGACCGAGAGCGGCCGGCCGGCGTCGTGCGGCGCCGACGCGAGCGACGGCGGCGCGTGGTCCTGCACGAGCACGGCGCGCTCGGGCGCGGGGAGGTGCGCCTCGGGGTCGCCGGTGAGCCGCGCCATGCGCTGCGGCAGGCGCGCCCGGCAGGCCGACGGGAGCGCGCCCGCGAGGCCGCCCAGCGCGGGCGGCGCCGCGGCGTCGACCGCGGCCAGGCGCGCGAGCAGCCACGTCTCCGACCACCAGCGCGCCGCGGGGTCGGCCAGGTCGAGGAGGAGCGGGACCGGGGGGAGCCCCGGCGGCTCCTCGTGGAGCAGGAGGCGCCGGTCGAACCGGACGACGAGCCCGCGCCCCACGTCGACCCAGCGCGTCAGGTCGTCGCAGCGCGCGACCTGCGCGGGGTCGAGCGCGTGGGGCGCCCGGTTCGCGAGCCGGACGATCGTCGGCGACGTCGTCCACCACAGCGCGGCGACCGACGCGATCCAGAGCCAGAACGTGCCCTGCGCGCCGAACACGCGGTAGAGCACGGCGTACCAGGGGAGGCGCCCCGGCATGGCGCGCCGCTACAGGCCGTCGAGCGCGGGGAGCGGCACGACGGAGCGGATCTTCTCGGGCTTCAGCGCGTGCGCGCGCGAGGCGAGCAGGTGCCGGATCCGCAGGAACTCGGCCGGCCAGGCCAGGCGCCGCAGGAGCTCGATCTTGTCGTCCGCCGACTTCGTGGGGAGCTGCCGCCAGTAGTCGAGCGGCACGGACGCGCCCGCGCCCGAGTAGTCGCCGAGGAGCGCGTTCGTCCGCCCGCCGCCCTTGGACGTCTTGCGGCCGATGGGGTCGGTCACGAAGAACACCTCGTGGAACAGGTCCGGGAGCACGATCTCCTGGTCCTGCGTCGAGCGCCCGGATGCGTCGAGGTCGACCGAGACGAGCTGCCCCTCGATCCGGTCGTAGGTGATCCCGAACACGACGACCGTCTTGAACGGGCACATGGACATGAGCCGGTTCGCCACGAACGGGACGATCCCCGTGTCGTCGATCACGCCGAGGCCCGCCACGGCGACCGTCGTGTCGTAGTGCTCGACCTCGGCGAGCGCCTGCCCGAGCTTCTGGTACCAGGCGAGCGGGTGCTTGATCGCCTTGAGCCGCTCGAGGATGTCGCGCCCCTTCTCGCCGAGCACCTCGTCGAGATACGCGAGCGCCGCGCGCGTCGAGTCCGTGTAGCCCTGCGGGTCGACCCCGATCAGGTCCGTGTCGATCCCCGCGCGCGCGACGACGGCCAGCCGGAAGCCCTCCTCGGAGGTCTTCAGGTCGAGCCCGAGGTTGCGCAGCACGTGCACGAGGATCGCCGAGGTCGCCTGCGCGGCCTCGTAGCGGGCGCCGGTCGCGTTGGGCAGGTCCTCGACGTCCGAGGTCCCCTTGCGGTGGTGGTCGATGAACAGGATCGGCTTCTCGCGGACCTCCGGCGAGCGCCGGATCAGGTGCGCGAAGTCCGTCATGATCTCGGGGCACGTCGCGTCGAGGATGCAGATCAGCGCGGCCTTGTGGGCGATCTCCGAGAGCGTGTCCGTCTGCTCGCAGCGGCGCAGGAGCCCGCTCGGGACGAAGTTCGCCGCGAGCGAGCGGTTCATGAGGAACGTCATGCGCTTGGAGTAGTAGCAGGTGTAGCTGCGGCCGAACTTCTCCTTGAGCAGGTAGCCGAGCAGCGCGTTGCCGCCCATGGTGTCGGGGTCCGGCCGGTCGTGGGCCCAGCCGATGATCGGGCCGTCCGTCGCCTCGATCGTGCGCACGATCAGGTCGGTCACGTCCTCGAAGTAGCGCGTCGGCGCGGCCTCGACGGGCGGCGCGACCCGTCCCGTCGGGCGCGGCTCCGCGCCCGACCCCACCTGGCCGGGGAGCGCGTGGAGGTCGGCCTCGGGCCCCGGCGTCGTGGACGGAGCGGAGGGCTCGCCGAGGACGGGCGCGGCCTGGGCCGGCCCCTCGGCCACCTTCGCATCGGTGGGTTGACTCATCGGGGCGAGGATAACACCGGCCCCCGGGGGGGACCACCCGGCGCCCCGGAGCAAGCCCATGCGGCTCTTGCAGTCCCGTGACGAGCGCCCTGCCCCCGCCCCGTAGCCTCCGGGGGTCGGAGGTGACTGTGACCCCGGTCGATCCCCGCCGCCCGCCGCTCGACCCCGCGCGTCCGCCCGCTGCCAGGCCCCGGGTCGCCGCGCTCGCCGCCGCCCTCGCGCTCGGGCTCGGCTGGGGCGTGGCCCAGGCCGACACGATCCACCTCACGGACGGCGGGCGCTACCGCGGCACGATCGTCCGCGAGTCGTCGCGCGAGGTCGTCGTGCAGACCCCGGCGGGCGAGGTCAAGGTCCCGCGCCACCAGATCGCGCGGATCGAGCGCGACGAGAGCGCGCAGGCCCAGCTCCAGCGGCGGCTCCGCGACGCCGAGCGGGCCGGCGACGCGGAGGCCTTCCACCAGCTCGGCCTGTGGTGCCGCCAGCAGGGGCTCGAGGAGGAGGCCGAGCGGGCCTTCCGGCGCGCAGTCGCGGTCGACGGCTGGCACCGCCCCTCGCGCGAGGCGCTCGGGCACCGCTACCACCAGGGCCGCTGGTACACGCCCGAGGAGCACCGCCGGCTCGTCGACGGGCTCGTCGAGTGGGAGGGCCGCTGGGTCACGCCCGAGGAGCGCGAGCGGCTCGAGCAGGGCTTCGTCCGCGACGAGAGCGGCCACTGGGTCCACCCCGAGGACCTCGCGCGGAAGGCCGAGGAGGAGCGCCTCGCGCGCGAGGGGCGGCTCGGGCCGCCCGCGACCAGCGCGCCGAGCACGTGCGCGCCGACGGCGGGCCTGCCGCGCGGCGCGGGC
>JANJTH010000076.1 GCA_024711205.1 Planctomycetota bacterium
CCCGCGCCCCAGCCGCCGGGGCCCGCGCCCGGCGCGGCGCCGGCGCGCGCCCGCGCGACGACGCCCGCCTCGAGCGCGTAGGCCTCGCCCTCGAGCCCGGCCACCTTCGCCGGCGTGGCCGGCCCGTGGAGGCGTCCCTGCTCGGCCTGCACGACGTGCGTGGCCTCGTGGGCCAGCGTCCCCAGGCCCTCGGGCGCGTCGGGGTCGTAGGCCCGGGGGCCCATGAACACGTGCCTGCCGATCGTGAACGCCTCGGCCTCGATCGCCTCGGCCATGCGCTCGGCCATGAGGCCCGTGTGCACGCGCACGGCGCCGAGGTTCGCCCCGAGCTCGGCCTCGAGCCGGTTGCGCACCGACAGCTCGAGCGGGAGGCCCGGCTCGTCGAGCTTCTCGAGCGCGCGCCCGAGGCGCTTGCTCATGCGGAGCCAGGCGTCGTCGTCGTCGGCCTCGCGGGCGAGCTCGAACGGGTCGGAGAGCCCGCCGCGCCGCAGCTTCCGCATGGGCGCCCCGGCGATGAACCCGCCGGCCTGGGGCGCGCCGGGCATCCCGTAGTACTCGAGCGCGCCCTCGATCAGCTCGTGGAAGTCGACCTGGCCGAGCACGAGGTTCGAGCCGGTCGCGATCATGCCGGCCGCCTCCAGGAAGGCGTAGAGCGCCTCCGGGTGGCTGAGGAGCGCCTGGGTGAGGACGCGCACCTGCTGGGGGCCGGCCGCCGCGTACTGGGGGAAGAAGCTCTTCCCCACGCGGGCCATGAACGTCTCGACCTCGGTGAACAGGATGTGCCGGAACCCGCCGCCCGTGAACCCGGTCGCGTGGGTGAACGCCGCCTTGACCCGGACGCTCGGGAAGACGCGCCCCGCGGCGCGCACGAAGTCGATCGGGCCGCCCAGGAAGGCGCCGCGCGCGACCGCGCCCATGAGCGAGCGGGACCCGCCGAGCATGGGGTCGAGCGGCGTCGCGAACACCTCGGTCGCGCCCGCGCGCCCGATCGTGCCCGAGCGGGAGATCGCGGCCGCCCCGGCCTCGTCGGAGTAGTACCAGAGCGTGCGCCCGCGCGGGACGACGTTGCGCATCGTGCGCAGCGCGCCGAGCACCTCGCGCGGCCCGCCGATCACCTTGGGGCCGACGAGGGCGACCTCGATCTGGCCCACGAGCTCCCCCGTCATGCGGGCGAACTTCTCGGGGTCCTCGTGGCAGGCCCGGACGTACTCCTCGACGAGCGCGGCCATGCCGGCCTTCGTCTCGTCGAAGTTGACGACCAGGCGGTACATGCCCTCGGCCGTCTCGATCGGGTGCACGATCATGTTGACGAGGCCGCGGATCCCCTGGTACACGCCGCGGCCCAGGCCCTCGCCGTAGGCGCGCACGAGGCGGGGCTGGTTGATCCCGCTGAAGATCGCGGCGAAGGCCGCCTGCGTGTGGCCGAGCACGCCGCCGCGCTCGATCCCCGACACGCCCACGTCGTCCCAGTACTCCCGGTTGCTCTCGAGCTGCTCCGCGGCCCACTGCCGGAGCCGCGCCGCGCGGCCCGGCCGTGGGCTCTCCCGGCGCATGATCGCGCGCCGCGACGTCTGCGCCTGCGCGATCCCGGCCTGCGCGGCGCGGAGCTGCGGGCCGGCCGAGAGGATCGAGCGGCCGCGCGAGAGCGCGAGGAACACGGCCTGCTCGTTGTGCTCGGCCTGGCGCTCGAGGGCGTCGTGGCCCGAGACGGTGAGGCCCTTCCTCTGGGGGAACACGCGCTCGGGGCGCGTGATCGCGGGGTAGGGCTTGTGGGCCCATTGCCCGCCCGCGCGGTAGTTCCGCCACATGGAGTCCTGTGGCGTGTAGTACTGCTGGACCTCGAGGCCCAGCTTGTGGCTGAACTTCTCGTAAGGGAAGATCGCCTTGGACCAGTCGGGGTCCTTGCTCGTGTCGTTGTTGCCGGCGAACCAGCCCCCCGACAGGGCCCACATGTCGAACACGGTCTGCTCGCCCGTGACGAGGTTCGTCGTCCGGACGACCTGGTGGGTGCCGAGCCCGTAGCCATAGACGTGCTCGATCTTGTGGTAGCGGGAATCGCCGTACTCGAACAGGCGGAACGTGTCGTTCGCGAAGTTCCGGCAGCCGGCGTAGCGGTGCTTGCCCTCGCCGCCCAGGAGCTTCTCGACGCGCCCCGCGAGCCAGCTCGGGCCCTCGGGCGCGTTGCCGGAGAAGCCCGAGTGCTGGGGCCCCAGATACCACTTGCCGCGGTAGGCCTCCTTGAAGAGGGCCTCGAGGTATTCGCGCTCGGCCTCGGCGAGCGCGCGGTCCTCGGACGTCGCCTTCGGGTTCGTGATCGGCGCGTCGCCCTTGCGCTGCACGAGGTCGCGCTGCGAGAGCGTGAGCGAGCCCTGGCCGCCCTGCTGCGCGACGTGCGTCAGCTCGTGGGCGAGGAGCGCGACGCCGCGCGCGGAGCGCGGGTCGTAGCGGCCCGCGGCGAAGAAGATCTGCTTGCCGAGCGCGAACGCCTCGGCCTGGAGCGCGCTCGCGGCCGTCGCGGCCGGGCCGTCCGTGTGGACCTTCACGTCGCGGAAGTCGCTCGCGAGGATCGCCTCGAGCTGCTTGCGCACGTCGTCGGGGAGCGGCTGGCCCTGGCTCTGGGCGAGCACGCCCTCGAGCCCGGCCGGCGCCTGCCCGCCGCCGCCCTTCGCCTGGATCGCCTTGGCGCGCGCGACCTCCATGCCCGGCGCGCCGCCCGCGGGCGCCTGGTCCGAGACGACGACGCGCAGGAGCCCGATCACGACGTGGCCGGGGCCCTGCGGCGCCGGGCGCACGCTCGGGCCGGCGTTGCCGCCCCCGGGGACGAGGCCCGACACGGCGCTCCGGCGGATCATGCCGGCCGCCTTGCGCTGGATCCGGCCCGCGGTCCGGTCGGCGGACCGGGCCGTCGCGCCCATGCCGCCGGCCGGGCGCACCGTGCCCGCGCCCACGCGCCCGGCGCGCTGCTGGACGACGTGGGCGAGCTCGTGGCCGAGCAGCGCCTGGCCCCCGGGCGAGCGCGCGTCGAGCTGGCCCTGGCCGAAGAAGACGTCCGACCCGACCGTGAACGCGCGCGCGCCGAGGTCGTCCGCCATGCCGCGGGCCACCGGGCCGTCGTGGACGCGGACGCCCGAGAAGTCGGCGCCGAAGCTCGGCTCGAACAGCGCGCGGAGCCCCGCGTCGAGGGGGCGCCCCGAGCTCTGGCCCAGGCGCGCGGCGAAGCTCGGCGGGACGGGCGCCGGGCGGCCGTCGTGGCCGACCTGCATGTCGGGCGCGACGGCCGGCGCGCCTCCCCCGCCGGCGACGGGCCAGCGCAGCTCGAGGCGGTCGATCTCGATCACCCCGTCGCCGCCGCCGACGTCGACCACGAGCGCGCCGCCGCCGGCGACGCCCCGGCCTGGCTTGCGCCGGACGCCGCCGCCGCCGCCGCCGCCGAGCGAGAGCTTGCCGAGGTGGCCGTCGGCGAGGTCTGCCCAGCGCCCCGACGACGACGCGGCGAAGATCAGCGCCTCGACGCGCTCCGCGGCGGCCTCGAGCCCGTCGGCGCCGGCGACCGTCATGCCTGCGGTTGGGTGGATCGCCACGGGCCCTTCCAAGCGGCGCCGGGAGCTCGCCCGGCGGCCCTCGAATCGTAGAGGACGCGCGTCCCCGAGACAACCGCCTGCGCCGGAGCGCGTTGCGTCACGAGCTCGCGCCGGGGGTCGCCCCCCGCCCCGATCGTCGGCAGGATCGAAGCCGGGGCCGTCAGGCGCCGTCCGAAGGTCGAGAGCCTTCGGGGAGGGGACGTTGCCGGACGAGGGCGCCACGACGAATGACGACGCGCTCGCCGACGCGGCGGCCGGCTTCGCGCACGAGCTCAACAACGGCCTGGCCGCGATCATGAACCTGGCCCAGCTCGCGCGCATGAAGTCGGGGTCGGACGAGGTCGGCGCGCTCCTCGGCGAGGTCGAGCAGGCGGGCCTGCGGACGGCCGAGCTCGTGGGCGGGCTCGCCCTGCTCGCGAGGCCCGGCGGCGGGGAGCCCCGGGCCGTCCCGCTCGCAGCGGCCGTCCACGCGGGGGTCCTGGCCGTCCGCTGCCGCCTCCGCGACGCGCGGGTGGCCGTCGAGGTGGCCGTCCCCCGGGACCTCCCGCCCGCCCATTGCCCGGCCGGCCTCCTCCCTCGGGTCGTCGCTGACGCGCTGCGGCATGCGGCGGCGCAGGGGGTGCGTGAGGTGCGGATCGACGGGGGCGCCGAGGTCGTGGGGACGGGGGCCGCGGAGCGGGCCTGCGTCTGGCTCGACGCGTCGCCGCCGGCCGTCGCGGGGTGGCTCGCGGACGCGGGTCGGCGGCGAGGCGTCGACGTCGTCGGCGGTCGCCTCCGCTTCGAGACGGCGTAGCCGCCGCCCGGGCCCGGGGGACGGGGGGCGGCGGCCCGCGCAGGTGCTACCCTTCCCGGGAGCGGCCCGGCCCGAGGAGCGCCCGTTGAAGATCGTCGTCCGGCACCTCGCCTCGAACCTCCCCGGCGGCGGCCCCGAGGAGCGCGCCATGCTCCGCGCGGCGCTCGAGCAGGTCGCGCGCCGCGCCGTCGCGGCCGGAGGGCCGGGCGCCCGGGCCAGCCTGGCCCGCGTCGCGGTCGACCTCGGCCAGGCGCCGTCCGCGGGCGCGCTGCGCGACGGGAGCGCGGCCCGCGCGGTCGCCGAGCAGGTCTGCCGGACGCTCGAGCCCCAGCTCGCGGGGGTGACCGACCCGACCCCGGTGACGCGCTCGGTCCCGGCGCCGGTGCTCGGCCCGCTCGAGATCACGCTCTCCGGCTCGGGGCAGCGGCGCTACCTCCAGACGACGCGCGACCTGCTCGCGGCGGCCGAGGGCGGCGTCGAGTTCGCGCGGATCCACTACGGGCGGCGGCAGATCGAGACCTCGTCCTCCGGCGCGATCAAGCCCGCGCCCTACAAGCCCAAGCTCGCGCACCCCGTCGCCTCGGGCGCCGGCCAGGGCAAGCCGATCGGGCGGCCCGCCAAGGAGGACGCCGAGCTGACGGCGGCGATCGCGGGGATCACGAGCGAGTTCCAGTCGCTGTGGAGCGAGGTCCCCTACCTCGCGGGCGACGAGGCGAAGGCCAAGGTCGCCGACTTCGCGCAGGTGATCTCGCGGCACCTGACCCGGATCGGCGTCGAGCACACGCTCGAGGGCCTGCGGATCGTGGTCGCGCCGGTGCGCGGCAAGTCGCGGCTCAACGAGGTCGCCGAGGGGCTGAAGCGCCGCTACGGCACGATCCTCATGTTCGACCTCCACGCGCGTATGATCGACAAGAGCATGCGCGAGGCGCTCGGCTACCACGACGCGTCCCAGCACGCGCTCCAGACCGACCTCGACTCGCTCATGTCGGGGAAGGTCACGACGACCATGCTCCACGAGATCCACCACGTCTCGGAGCACTACAAGACGACCCGCGACGGCGTGAGCTCGTTCACGAGCCTGTCCGTCTCGGCCCACGCCCGCTACGCGCTGCCCAGCGGCGGCGGGTTCTACGACACCTACATGAGCCTCGAGGAGCTCTCGACCTGGACGCGCGAGATCCGCCAGGAGGTCTCGGAGCGCGTCCCGAAGAACGGCGGGGTCTACACGAGCGCCGCCCACCGCGCGTTCCGCGAGCAGCTCTCGGGGCTGCGCGCGCTGATCGGCAACACGCTCGCCGTGACCCAGCGCATGCGGCCCCTGCTCACGAAGTGGGCCGAGGGCGGCGGCGAGGCCGACCCGGAGACGTCGCCGTTCACGGCGAAGGGCGAGCGCGCGACCGCGAACTTCAACGCGAGCGCCGGCTTCTGGAAGCTGCAGACCCTCCAGACGCCGGAGCAGGTCGCCGCCGGCGCGGAGGCCCCCGGCAAGGAGAGCGTGGCGAAGTTCTGGCGCATGGGCAAGGACAAGAAGGCCCGGCTCGCGTGGGAGCAGCGCTGGCGGCGGGAGACGGCGAAGGTCATGCTCGGGCACGTCGAGGTGGCCGAGAAGGTCGCCGAGACGCTCTCGCACCTCGTCGCCGGGATCGAGCAGGAGCTCGCGCAGCTCCGCCCGGACGAGGACGTCCTCACCCCCGAGGGCGCGCGGGCGCTGCGCGACCTGACGTCGTGGCTCGGGTACATCGTCCGGGTCGCGAACCCGAAGTCGCCGGAGCAGTTCGGCAACATGCAGGAGCGCCTGCAGGAGCTCGACCGGCAGCTCGCCGGCGCGAAGGCCTTCCACGACTCCGTCCGGGGCGCCGCGTAGCGGGCTCGACCAGGCCCCGCGCGGCTCCCGGGGCGTCGCCCGGTCGCCCGGGCGACCCGGGGCTCGAACCCCCGGTCCTCCGACCCCTGGGCCCCGGTCGGGCTGGCCCGGGGCGCCCGCGCGGGTAGGGTATGCCGCGCCGCGGCAGGCCGCGGCCGGAGGCCCCCGTGACCCAGACCGCGCCCGCCCCCGCGCCCGCCCAGAAGCCCCGCGCCCCGCGCGGGCCGGCCGCCTTCTCCGACGAGGACGAGGCCCTCCCGGGCGGCGGGTTCCTGGCCGCCCCCGTGCCCCGGCGCGTGTTCTGCCGCGAGGCGCTGTCCGACGAACAGAAGGCCCTGGCCGAGGTCGCCGAGCGGTTCGTGCAGGGCGAGGTGTGGCCCCGCATGGAGGCGATCGAGGAGAAGGCCGAGGTCGACGGGCCGAACGGCAAGGAGCCGCTCGTGATCTCGCTCGTCCGGCAGGCGGCCGAGATCGGGCTGTGCTCGATCGAGATGCCCGAGTCCGCGGGCGGGCTCGACGCCGACCTGGCGACGGCCATGCACGTGGCCGAGACGCTGCGCGCCTGCGCGTCCTTCGCGGCCACGCTCGGCGCGCACAACGGGATCGGCGCCCAGCCGATCGTCTACTTCGGCTCGGACGCCCAGAAGGCCGCGTGGCTGCCCAGGCTCGCCTCGGCCGAGAAGATCTCCTGCTACGCGCTGACCGAGCCGGGCAACGGCTCCGACGCGCTCGCCGGCAAGACGACCGCCGCGCGCTCGCCCGACGGGACGCACTTCGTGCTCGACGGGCAGAAGCAGTTCATCACGAACGGCTCCTGGGCGGACGTCGGGATCGTGTTCGCGCACGTCGACGGGAAGTACTCGGCCCTGATCGTCGACCTCCACGCCGAGGGGGTCACGCGCGGCGCCGAGGAGAAGAAGATGGGGATCAAGGGCTCGTCGACGACGGGCCTCGTGTTCCAGGGCGTGAAGGTCCCGGTCGAGAACCTCCTGGGCGAGGTCGGCGACGCGGCGAAGATCGCGTTCAACATCCTCTACCACGGGCGCATGAAGCTCGGGTTCGCGTCGCTCGGGACGGCCAAGCACGCGATCGACCTGACCGTGAAGTTCATGCAGTCGCGCCGCGCGTTCGGGCGGCCGATCATCGAGTTCGACCTCCAGGAGCGGAAGCTGGCCGAGTGCGTCGCCTGGGCCTACGCCTGCGACAGCCTGTGCTACCGGGTGGTCGGGCTCGTCGAGCGCGACATCCAGGCCCAGCCCGACCCGAAGGACCCGCAGCAGCAGGTGGCCGTGCTGCGCCGCTACGGGCTCGAGTGCGCGGCGATCAAGGTCCACGGCTCCGAGACCTGCTCGCGCGTGCTCTACCACGCGCTCCGCATGCACGGCGGCTACGGCTTCTGCCAGGAGTACCAGGTCGAGCGCCTCATGCGCGACAACGTGGTCGAGACGATCTACGAGGGCACGAACGACATCAACCGGGTCGTGCTCTCGGGCGCGATCGTCGAGTCGTGCGCGCTGGGCGCGATCCCGTTCCGCGAGCGCGTCGAGGCCGTCCACGCGCGGCTGCGCGCGGGCGACCTGGCCGCGCCCGCGGTCGAGGGCTGGCTCGCGCCCGAGGCGGCGCGCGTGGCCGCGCTCAAGGACGCCCTGTGCTGGTTCGTCGAGGAGGCGCTGATCGGCGTCGGCGGCGACGCGAAGGTCGAGCAGCAGGTCCTGTGCGGGGTCGCCGACGCGGCGCTCGCCTTCCTCGCGGCCGAGAGCGCGCTCGCGCACACGCACGGGCTCGGGGCGGCCGACCCCCAGGCCGACGCGCGCGCCGACGCGACCCGGCTCGCGATCGACGAGGCCGGCGCGGAGCTGGCCCGCTGCGGGCGCGACGCGCTCCTCCATGTGACGCCGCCGAGCCTGCTGCCGGACGCGCTCGCGACCTTCGAGCGCCTGCTCGCGCGCGGCGCGCTGGCCCAGGACCTCGTCGAGGTCCGCCGCCGGCTGGCCCGCCACGCGGCCCGCCGCGGCGGCTACTCGTTCTGACCCCGCGCCCCCGCGGGGGGCCGCGACCTGAGACCTGCCCGTGCCCGGCCCGCGCCCGGCGCCCCTGAGAGCGAGAGATCGTCATGGAGCTCGAGACCGTCGGAATCGTCGACTTCTGCCGCTCGCCGATCGGCAAGGCCAAGGGCGGCGCGCTCACGTCCGTGCCCCCGCTCGAGGTCGCCGCGCAGGTCGTGCGGGCGCTCCTCGGGCGCAACCCCGGCTTCGCCCCCGACAAGGTCGAGATGCTCGTCGCGGGCACGGCCTACCCCGAGGGCGAGCAGGGGCTCAACGTGGCCCGGCAGCTCGCCTTCAAGGCGGGGCTGCCCGTGAGCGTGGCCGGGATCACAGTGAACCAGTTCTGCGCGAGCTCGCAGCAGGCGGTCATGATGATCGCGGACGCGCTCGCCTGCGGGAAGGGCGAGCTGGGCGTCGCGGTCGGGCTCGAGCACATGGCCCGGATCCCGCAGGGCGGCTACAACCCGGCCTACGACAAGGAGCTCTTCGAGAAGAACTTCTACATCCCGATGGGCGACACGGCCGAGGTGCTCGCGCGCGAGAACCAGATCTCGCGCGACGACCAGGAGGCGTTCTCGGCGGACAGCCACCGCAAGGCCCTGGCCGCCTGGGAGGCGGGCGCCTTCGCGCAGGAGGTCGTGCCGATCGCGCTGCCGGGCGGCGGGACCTGCGACCGCGACGAGTTCCCGCGCGCGCCCGACCTCGCGAAGATGAAGTCGCTCAAGCCGGCCTTCGACCGCAAGGGCACGGTGACGGCCGCGACGAGCTCGCCGCTCTCGATCGGCGTCGCGGCGGTGCTCGTGGCGACGGAGCGGGCGGCCAAGGCGCTCGGCCTGAAGCTGCGCGCGAGGATCAAGAGCACCGCCGTCGCGGGGACCGACTACGAGCGCATGGGGCTCGGGCCGCTGCCGGCGACCGAGAAGGCGCTCGCGCGCGCCGGGCTCGCCCTCAAGGACATGGACGTGATCGAGCTCAACGAGGCGTTCGCGGCCCAGTCGCTCGCCGTGATCCGGCTCGGCGGCTGGACGGACGTGGCCGACCGGATCAACGTGCTCGGCGGCGCGATCGCGCTCGGGCACCCGCTCGGCATGTCGGGCGCGCGGATCATCGGGACCACGATCACGGCCCTCGAGCGCAAGGGCGGCCGCTACGGGCTCGCGACCATGTGCGTGGGCGGCGGGCAGGGCGCGTCGACGATCCTCGAGCGGGTGGGCTGACCGTGGCGGGCGGAGAGGGCCAGGGCTGGCGCCCGAAGCGCGTCGGCGTCGTCGGCGGCGGGATCATGGGGCAGGGGATCGCGGCGCTCTTCGCCAACGAGGGCGTGGACGTCACGATCTTCGACGTGACCGAGGCGCAGGCCCAGGGCGCGCTCGAAAAGCTGGGCGACCCCGACCAGAAGCTGCCCCAGCTCCACTCGCCGCGAGCGCTGAGGCGGATCCAGGCCCGGACCACGGCGCAGTACCCCGAGGCGCTGCCCGCCTGCGACGCGATCGTCGAGGTCGTGCCGGAGGTCATGGGCCTCAAGAAGAAGGTCCTCGCGGCGATCGACGCTCACCGGGCGCCCGGCTCGGTCGTGAGCACGAACACGAGCGGCCTCTCGGTCGCGGGCATGGCCGAGGGGCTCTCGGCCGACCTGCGGGCCTGCTTCCTCGGCACGCACTACTTCCACCCCGTCCGCTACCTGCCGCTCGTCGAGCTGATCCCGACCGCCGACACGCGGCCGGACCTCGTCGCGGGCTACGCGCAGTTCTTCCGCCGCGCGGGCAAGCGGCCGGTCGTGGGTCGCGACACGCCGAACTTCATCGCGAACCGCGTGGGGATCCACGCCATGATGAAGACGTTGCAGCTCGCGCTGAAGCTGCGGCTCCCGATCGAGCTCGTCGACCTCGTGACGGGCCCGCCGCTCGGGCACCCCAAGACGGGCACGTTCCGGCTGGCCGACATGGTCGGCCTCGACACGCTCGTCCACGCGACGCGGAACAGCCACGACAACTGTCCGGACGACGAGAGCCGGGGCGACCTCGTGATCCCGGCGCTCCTCGAGCGGCTGGTCGCCGAGGGCCGGCTGGGCGAGAAGACGGGCGCGGGCTTCTACAAGAAGCAGGGCAAGGAGATCCTCGCGCTCGACCTCGAGACGCTCGAGTACCGGCCGAAGCTCGACCCGCGCTCGGACTGCGTGCGCGTCGCGAAGGGCTACAAGAAGGCGGCCGACCGCGTGCGCGCCATGGTCGAGGCCACGGGCGAGCCCGCGGCCGCGCTCGCGCGCGAGCTCGTGCTCGCGTCGGGCGCCTACGCGCTCCGCCGCGTGGGCGAGATCGCGGGCGACGCCGCGACGATCGACGACGCCATGTGCGGGGGCTTCGGGCGCGAGCTGGGCCCGATCGCCTGCCTCGACGCCGTGGGCCTCGGGCGCGCGGCCGCGCTCATGGAGGAGCTCCGGATCCCCGTCCCGGCGCTGCTCACGGACGCGCTCGGGCGCGGCCTGACGTCGTTCTACGGCGAGGACGCCCAGGGCCGGACGACCTGCTTCGACGCGGGCGCGGGCGCGCGCGTGGCCGTGCCCGAGGACCCGCGGGCGCTCTCGCTCCCGCGGCTCCGGCGGCGCCCGGGCGCGGTCGTGCGCGAGAACCTGAACGCGCGGCTCGTCGACCTCGGCGACGGCGTGCTCCTGTTCGAGCCGGACGTGAAGCTCGTGCCGGCCATGAACCCGATCGACGACTGGGTCCTGTCCATGCTGGCGCAGGCCCACGAGGAGGTCGGCAGCGGGCGGTTCCGCGCGCTCGTGCTCGGCAACCAGGCGCCCAGCTTCTGCGCGGGCGCGAACCTCAAGGCCGTGCTCGAGCTGGCCCGGGCCAAGCGGTTCTCCGTGATCGAGGCCATGGCCCGCACGCTCCAGGGCCTCAACCTGCGCGGGCTCCACGCGCCCTACCCGGTCGTCGCGGCGCCGCACGGCATGACGCTCGGCGGCGGGCTCGAGCTCGCGCTCGGCGCGCAGGTGCGCGTCGCGCTCGCCGAGACCTACGCGGGCCTCGTCGAGGTCGGCGTGGGCCTCGTGCCCGCGGGCGGCGGCTGCCTGCGCCTGCTGCAGACCCAGGGCGCGCGGAAGAACGAGCGCGGCGGCCCGCTCGGCCCCATGCAGTGCGCGCTCGCGGCCTTCGACCTGATCGGCATGGCGCGCGTCTCGACGTCGGGCCGCGACGCGGTCGAGAAGGGCCTGCTCGAGCCCGACGACGTGGTCGTCTCGAGCAAGGCCGAGCAGCTCCGCGTGGCCAAGGAGGTCGCGCTGGCCCGGCTCGAGGGCTTCGCGCCCCGGCCCGAGCAGCCGGTCGCGCTCCCGGGCGAGGGCGGCTACCTGGTCATGGCCGACACGATCCAGGGCATGCTGCGCGGGGGCAAGATCGGCCCGCACGCGGCCAGGATCGCGACGATCCAGGCCCGGATCCTCTCGGGCGGCCCCGGCGCGAACATGGCCACGCCGCTCACCGAGCAGCAGGTCTGCGACCTCGAGGTCGAGGCCTTCCTCGAGCTGTGCGCGGAGCCGCTCACGCAGGCCCGCATGCAGCACATGCTCGACAAGGGCAAGCCGCTCTTCAACTAGAAGGCTCGGCGGGGCGCGCGCCGCGCGCCCCGCCCTCAGCCCGACCCCTCGTCCGCCTCCTCCGCCGCGCGGCGGGCCTCGTGCTCGGCCGCGAGCGCGCGGGCCCAGGCGAGGTCGGTGCGGGGGAGGTCGGGCGGGGGCGGGTCGCCGCGGTAGTCGACGCGGCGGTCGTAGGCGCCGCGCTCGTAGGCGAGCGCGAGGACGGCCGGGAGGTCGAGGACGACGTCGGCGTCGTCGCGGCGGAGCGGCACGCGTACGCGGGGCAGCCGGTCGCGGTAGCCCACGGGGTACAGCTCGCGCTGGCGCCGTCGCGCGCCGCGCGTCACGACGACGCGCCAGGGCTCGTCGCCGAGCCGGCCGGACGGGCAGGCAACGACGGGCGGGCCGGCCCGGATCAGGTCGACCTCGACGAGGTTCGCGTCGGTCGCGAGGACCTCGGCCTGCTTCTGGAGGTAGAGCGCGCGCCCCGGGCCGCGCTTGTTCGAGGGCGAGACGACCTCGATCACCGTCACGACGCGGTGCCCGCCGTAGGCGTCGCGGACCTCGAGGAACGGCTCGCGGCGCTCGACGGGGACCGGCGCCTCTTCCTCCTCGAGCGCGACGACGAGCGGCGTGTCGGGCTCGGCGGGCGAGCCCCCGGGGACGTAGCCCCGTCCGCGCGCGCGGACGACGGCGACGTCGGGCATGACCTCGCGCCCCGCCTCCTCGAGGTAGACCCGCTCGCCGATCGACACGTAGAACGCCCGCCCGACCTGGCCCTGGAGCGCGTCGCTCATGTAGGTGACGAGGCGCTGGTGCACGTCGGGCCAGAGCCCGGGGTGCTCGAGGTAGGGGTCCATGCCGGGGAACGGGCTGGGCACCGGGGTCTCCTGCCCCGGAGCATAGCCAACGGCCGCCGGGGCGCGCCCGGCGGGGCCCGTCAGCGTCCCCCCAGGCGCGGAGCGGGCGGCTCCTCGGGCTCGCCGGCCTGCTGTGCGACGCGCCGCGCGCGTGCCTCGACCTCGAGCGCGAGGACCGTCGCGGCCGTCGTCGCGACGCGGCCGCCGAGGTCGCCCCACAGGCCGGCGGGCGCCCAGGAGCCGGCGAGCTCGTCGTCCTCGGCGTGGCGCAGCGCGAGCGCCGCGCCACGCAGGCGCGCGAGCCAGGCCTTGCCGCGGGCGTCGCCGTCGGGCGCGAGCGCGAGCGCGGCGGCGTGCCAGGTGGCGGGGTCCCAGGTCTCGGGGCGCGGGGGGGAGGCCAGCAGGTGTTCGAGCGCGGGCGCGCAGTCGGCCCGGGGCTCGCCCGCGCGGCGGCGCCCGGCGACGGCGCAGGCCGTGAACAGGGGCGCCGCGGGCGCGGCGGCCGGGTCGGCGAGGGTGAGCGCGAGGCCGCGCCCGGGGCGACGGAGGCCAGCGCGGCCGTCCTCGCCGGTCGCCGCGCGCAGGCGGTCGCGCGCGGCCTCGAGGGAGGCGGGCGGGAGGGCGAGGCCGGCTGCCTGCGCGGCGAGGAGCGCCTGGATCCCGAGCCACGTCGAGAACGTGTCCTCGGCCGCGTGCGGCCGGAGGCCCCAGCCCCCGCCGGGGCCGCGCGCCGCGAGGGCCTCGGCGAGCTCGGCGGTCGCGGGCGCCTTGAGGAGGTAGTCCCGCGTCACGGCGTAGGCCTCGCACAAGGCGGTCGCGACGAGGAGCCGCTCGACGTTCGTGGCGGGGCCGTCCGCCGACGCGACGGGCCGCGCGCGGAGCAGCTCCAGGCTCCTGCGAACGGCCTGCTTGTGGTCCCCGAACCGGTGCGAGTGCCCGACGCTCAGGAACGCGCGGAGCGCCAGGGCCGTCGTGCCGCGGTCGAACGCCCCCGCGGGGAGCGCGCCGCTCCAGGCGCCGTCCGAGCGCTGGGCGCGCGCCAGCCAGGCCAGCGCCGGGGCGATCAGGTCCACGTCCGGCGCCTGCTCCGGCGGAGCGGCCGGGGCGTCCGGGGCCGCGGCCGGGGCGGGCGGGCGGGCGACGACGACCCGGAACGGGGCGGCCGCGGCGTCGGGCGCGAGGCGGGGCCCCGTCGGCCCTTCCTCGACCTCGGCGTCGACGCGCCCGGCGACCGCCGCGAGCGCAGTGCGCCACGTCGCCGCGTCGAGCGCGAGCGCGACCCGGCGCGGCGCGACCTCGGCGTCGACCTCGATCGGTCGGCGGGCCTCGGCGGCGAGCCGGGCGAGCACGCGCTCGAGCCGCTCCTCGAGCCGCCAGGCGCAGAGCGGCGCGACCTCGAGCCCCGCGGGGTCGGGCGCGCGGGCGCCCGGCGGCGGCAGGAACACGACCGCGCGCAGGTCCTTCGGCGCGACGGTGCGGAGCCCGCGGGCGGAGTGGACCACGAGCGCCTCGGCCGTCCACGTGCCGAGGTCGGCCTGCCACGCGTCACCCTCCCGGGGCACGAGCCGCACGGGGACGGCGGCCTCCTGGCCCGCGGCCACGGAGAGCAGGACGACGTGGGCCAGGGCGAGTCGAAGGACTCGGCGCATGGGTCACCTCCCGGGGCGTGAGCGCCCTCGATCGAACGTCACCTCCGCCGCGCGCGCGACCCGTCGTCCCGCGCGCGGACGGCGCATGATGTCAACGCGCGCGCGGTTCGTCTCGGGCAATCCCCGCGCGGCGCGGCGAGGACCGCGCGCGGCGCTCACGCGGGCGATCGCCGGCCTGGCCAGGAGGCGCGCGCCCCCTCGACGCCCCGAGCCGTCGCCGGCGCAGGCGGGCCCCGCAGGGTCCGCGCGCGCGCCGGCTAGCGCTCCGCGCCCGGGAGCGCCTTGTCCTCGGCGCTCTCGTCGGGGCGCGCGACGGCGCCCGGGCGCAGCGCGCGGATGTGGTCGAGGTTGCGGAAGCGCCCCTCGTAGTCGAGGCCGTAGCCGATCACGAACTTGTCGGGGATCGTGAACCCGAGGTAGTCGATCGGGACGGGCCGCTTCGTGCGCGCGGGCTTGTGGAGCAGCGTGCACAGCTTGAGCGAGCGCGGCTTGCGGACCTCGAGCGCCTCGAGCAGGAAGCTCATGGTGAGCCCGGTGTCGACGATGTCCTCGACGATCAGCACGTCCTTGCCCGTGATCGGCTGGGTCAGGTCGAAGTCGAACCGGACCGTCCCGGTGCTCTCGGTGCCCGAGTAGCTCGACAGGCGCAGGAAGTCGCAGGTCGCGTCGGGCGGCAGGTGGCGGATCAGGTCCGCCATGAACACGAGCGCGCCCTTGAGCACGCCCACGACGACGAGCTGATCGCCCTTGCCCTCGAGGTGGGTCGTGATCTCGCGGCCCAGCTCGGCCGTGCGCCGGGCGAGCTCCTCGCGGGAGATCATGACCTCGAAGTCGTCGAGCACGTAGGCCATGGCTGGGCTCCCCCCCCGCCCGCGCGAGGGCCCGGGGGCCCGCGCGGGAGGCGCGGATTCTACGGGCGACGGCCCGCGCGCGGTGGGGCGCGCGCGCCCGGGCGGAGCGGCCGCGCCGGGCCGGACCGCGCGCGCGCAGGTAAGCTGCTCAGGTCGGCCGGGCGCGGCGGCCGATAGGGCCAGGAGGAGCCATGCCGCTCGGCCTCTTCGACGCGGTCACGGCCGGGACGGCGCTCGCGGGCTACACGCTCGGGCGCAGCCGGGGGCTCGCCTGGCAGGTGTGCGGGCTCCTGACGCTCCTCGGCGGCGGGTGCTGCGCGACCGTGCTCTCGCGCCCGCTCGGGCCCGTGTTCCGCGAGGGCGTGGCCGGGCAGCTCCTGGCCTGGATCGTCGTCTACGCGGTCGTCGCGGCCTGCCTCTACGTGCTCACGCTCAAGCTCAAGCGGCGGATCGACGAGCTCGAGTACGAGGAGCTCGACCGGCGGTTCGGCGGGCTCCTCGGCGCCGTGAAGGCCCTCGCCGCGTTCGGGGTCGTCGTCGTCGCGGCCGTCTCGCTGTCGCCGGGGATCGGCCGCGCCGTGAAGGCGAGCGCCTCCGGCCAGGCCCTGCGGGCGCTCGTCCACGAGCTGCGCCCGCTCGTGCCCGAGGCCATGCACGACGCGTTCGGCCCCTGGCTCGACGCGGTCGAGCAGGGTGACGCCCCGGCGGCGACCCCGGCCCGCGGGGCCGCGCCGGACGACGGCCTCCGCGCGGGGCCGCCCGCCCGACCCACTCCGGAGGGCCCCGCCTCCGAGCCCCCGCGCGTCACCCCCGCCGGCGCCGGCGTGACCACGCCTGCCGGGACCGGGTCCACCCGGGACCGGGTCGCCGACGACGGCGCCGTGCGCCCGCCCCCCCGGCGTTCGCCGCCGCCTGTCGGGCCCTCGCCCCCCGACCCGTTCGACCCGGACGCCCTGCCGCCCGACCCGCTCTCGCCGCCTCGCCGCTAGCGACGCCGGGGGCCAAAAAGGGCCGCGGCGCGCCCCGAGGGGCGCGCCGCGCGGGGAGGAGGAGCTGGGTCGCTCGATCCCGTGACCCGTTAGCTGGCCGCCAGCCGGATCGTGCGCAGGCTGCGCCAGGCCTGCTCGTCGACGACGCGGGGGCGCCGGCTCCCGCGCGGCCGCGTCTTGAGGCCCTCGGCCGCGGGCTGCAGGTACTTCGCCGTGATCTCGTCGAGCCGGTCGAGCGAGATCTCCCAGCGCTGGCACAGGTCCTCGCACGAGATCGTCCGCACGACGTCGTAGCGCGCCGTCGGCCGGACCTCCTGGGGCTCGCCGCCCTTGAACGTCACGAGGGTCCGCTCGTCCACCGCCAGGAACAGGCGGTTCGCCTTCCGATACACCACCCCGATCTCGAACAACGCAGCCATGACCCGCTCCTTTCCTGCCCGCTCCCGCACGCGCCCGGCGCGGGGTCCCGTGACCCCGACCGCCGAACCATCCGTTGGACGCACGACCTCGCCGGACGACACAGAATTCCTCACCGGCGCTCCCCTGGACCGAACGACGGGCCGTCCCTTTCGTTCCATGTCCGTCGCGAGGGGATTCGCAAGTGGCGGACCGAAGCAGGCGCCCCCGCGATTTCCCTGGGCTTGCGCCGTGGCATTACGATCGCTTCTCGGTTTGTGCTGACCCGGGGCGTCGGAGGGCTGACGGACTTCGTCAGCTCCCGGTCACCTGGGTGCTGACCTCTCCAGCAGGGTGCGGACTCATGCGGCATCGAACGAACGGGAGCGGCCCGGTCCTCGCACTCGTGGGGGCGCTGGGCCTGGCCTCGGCCTCGGCGGCCCGGGCCGACACGATCTACCTCAAGCCCATGCCTCCGGGCGACCTGGACGCGATCAACCGGACGCTCGAGCCTGCGCGGCTGTTCCGCGACGCGACGGGCGTCTACGTGCGCGGCCGGATCGTGGGGCTCCGCAAGGGCAGCAACGTGGGCGGCGGCTCGATCCGCGCGGCCTACCTCGTCGACGCCTGGTGGCGGCCGCGGGCCGACGCGGACCCTGTGTGGTCGACGGGCCTCGTGCCGATCTCGGCCGCACACGTGGCCCGGATCGTCCATGAGTTCGACGACGACCTCGACCTCCGCCTCATGCTCTCGAGCCGCGACCAGCTCGTCGACGAGGACCGCCCGAGCGCGCCGATCGGGACGAGGCCCTGGGTCGCGCGCCTCCTCGACGTGTTCGACCCCGCCGGGGCGCTCGGCGTCGGCGCGCGCCGCCAGCCCGGCGCCCCGATCCCCCCCGACCGGATCGAGCACCCGGGCTGGGTCGCCGATCGCCTGCAGCGCGGGACGGGCCTCAGCACGGCCGACGCCCGCCGCCGCTCCGACGAGGAGATGAACCGGACCTTCTCGAGCGAGGAGAACCCGTTCCACCCCATGCTGCTCGGGAGCCCGCCCGACTCGCTCGCCATGGCGCTCCTCGAGGGCATGGCGCGCAACCGCGCCCACGGGCGCTGGGCGCGCCGCCAGGACAGCGACGCGGAGGGGCGCCCGCTCCCGCAGGGCCAGCGCTTCGACCAGAAGTGCGCGACGGCGCTCGCGTTCCTCGCGAGCCTCGCGCGCGCCGACGCGGGCGCCGGGCAGGTCGGGCAGTCCTACCGCGACTTCGGGGCCGGGATCCGGGCGGGGGTGCTCCAGGCGCTCCAGGCCGGGGCGCGCGGGCAGCTCGGGCCCGACGACGACCCCGACGACGTGCTCGCCTGGCGCCTGCACCTGGCCGAGCGCGCGCTCCCCGACCTCGACCCGGCCGAGCTCGACCCCGAGACGCGCGCCGAGCTCGAGCGCGAGCGCGAGCGGCTGGCGGCCGAGCAGCGCGAGGTCGCGGCCCAGCTCTCGGGCTCCCCCCGCCCCGCGGTCGACCCGGCCGCCCAGCTCCGGGTGACCCCGACGGAGATCGCCTGGGTCGCGCTCGACGTGCTGCAGGAGTTCTCGACCTTCTGGCTCCACGCGCAGGACGGCGAGCGCCTCGTGCGCGCGCTCGTCGCGCTCGGCCGCCAGGTCGACGGCCCCGACCCGCGCCGCCGCGACGGCCCGCTCTACCACTCGCTCCCCGACCAGGCCGTGCTCACGCTCGTGCGCCTGCTCCGGCCCAACCTCGCCACGCGGGAGGTCCCGGCGCCCGTGCTCCGCGAGGCGGCCGCGCGCTTCCGCGAGGACCTCGACGAGCTGCTCACCGAGGACGACGAGGCGACGCGCGAGCTGATCCTCGCCGTGCTGACCTACTCGGGGCGGCTCACGCCGCTCGCCTCGCGGCGGGCGATCGACGGCCTGTTCGCCGACGCGCTCGCCGAGCCGGGCGCGGACACGAGCCCCGAGGGCCGGGTCCGCGCGCAGGTCGCGCAGCGCCGCCGCCGCTTCGCGCTCACCATGCTCGTGATCCTCGGCAACCTGGCCGGCCCGGAGTACGACCAGGACGAGCGCGCGATCGGCGAGGACGTGATCGAGCGCCTGCAGGTCCTGCGCGACCGCGACCACGACAAGACGGCCGCCCCGAACGAGCGCGGGCTCGTGCGCGCGCTCGACGCCCTGCCCGGCGCGGGCGGCGCCGACGAGGACCTGCGCGAGCGCGCGAAGGCGCTGTTCGAGGTCGAGTCGCGCACGGCGTTCGCCGAGGCCCAGCGCCGGCTCGACCGCTCGCGCAGGGCGCTCGAGGACGCGCTCGCGCGCGGGCGCCCGGCGGACGAGCTCGACCGCCTGCGCGGCGACGTCGAGCGCGTCCGCACGCGCGTGGCCCGCCTGCGCGGGGGCGACGCGCCGCGGTAGGCGCGGAGGAGGCGCCGGTCGCGCCCCCTGGACGCCGCGGGAGCGCGGAGCGGGAGCGGGAACGGGAAGAGCTCCGCTGGGCCGTACGGGGGGAGGGCCCCCCGGCGCGGCTCAGCGCAGGCGGTGCTCGAGGTAGGCCCGCAGGAGCGGGCCCGAGAGCGCGCGCGGCTCGGCGTCGAGCGTGACGAGGCCCGCGCGCGACAGGCGCGCGAGGACGCGCTTGCGCTCGCCCAGGAGGTGCCCGGCCACGGCCCGCTGGAAGAGCGCTCGCTCGTCGTGCGCGCGGTCGGTGAACACGCGCTCGAGGTGGGGGTCGCCGACGGCGACGAAGATCGCCGCGTGGCGGCTCGCGAGCGCGGCCATGCTCGCGAGCAGGTCGTCGGCGCTCAGCTCGTCGGTGAAGTCCGTCATGCACACGACGAGGCAGCGCTTGCGGTGCCGCGCGTCGAGGTGCTTGACCGCGCGGACCCAGCTCACGGGCTCGCGGCACGGCGGCAGGTCCGCCGCCGCCTCGAGGATCCGCTGGAGCTGCCCGAGCCCGGCCCGGGGCGGGAGCCAGGCGCGGGGCTGCGCGTCGACGGCGAGGAACCCGACGCGCTCGCCGCGGCGGAGCGCGACCGCGCACAGGTCGAGGACCGACGTGAGCGCGAGGTCGAGCTTGGGGACGCCGTCGACGAGGCTGCCCATGAGCCGGCCGCAGTCGACGGCCACGATCAGCTCGGCCTGCCGCTCGGACTCGAACTGCCGGACCATGGGCAGGTGGCGGCGCGCGGACGCCTTCCAGTCGATCCGCTTGAGCTCGTCGCCCACGACGTACTCGCGCAGGCTCTCGAACTCCTGCTCGGCGCCCCGGCGGCGGAGCCGGCGGCGCCCCTGCTCGGCGAGCGCCGCGGCGCGCTGCATGAGCCACTCGGTCTCGCCCTGCGGGCGCCCGGGCACGGCGCGCACGGCCTGCTCCGCGTCCCAGGTCCCTTGCCAGGCGATCAGGCCGAGCCCTTGGCGCACGCGCACGCCGAGCGCCGGCAGCCGGTGCCGCCCGCGCTCGAGCGGGACGCACGGGACCTCGAGCGCGCCGCTCGCGCCGGGGCCCTGGGCGCCGGGCCCCGCGCCCGGCGCCAGCGCGAGCGCCGCCTCGC
>JANJTH010000080.1 GCA_024711205.1 Planctomycetota bacterium
GAGGCGGGCGCGGCCCAGTCAGCCAGGCGGCCGCGGCACCCCGGCGTCGCGCACCGGCGGCGCGCGGCCCGGCACCCCGCGTGGTAGGTGACGCCGCAGCGGCCGCACGCGGCGCGCTCCCAGCGGAACGTCCCGCGCACCGACAGGGTGCAGTGCGGGCAGAGGCCCCAGGTGCTCCGCTGCGCCGGCGTGACGACGCCCGCGCACCCGAGCGTGCCGCAGCGATCGAGCTCGACCCAGCAGTCGAGGTGGTAGGCCGCCCCGCAGCCGCAGCCGTGCCGGTGCTCGCCCGGGCCGATCCCGTCGCGGCAGTAGGAGCACGACGCCGCGAGCCCGCGCGGGGCGAGCGCGATCCGCGGGGCGAGCGCGAGCGCCGACGAGCCGGCGCCGGCGGGCCCGCTCGCGTCGACCCCGACCACGAGCGGCCCCCGCGGCGCCTCCACCGCGGACCCGAAGGCCACGGCCCCGGCGCCTCCGGGCCCCTCCCCGGCCGGGGTCGGCGCGCCCTCGGGGCCCGCGGTGGAGGCGCCGGCCGCGATCGCGACGGACCCCGCCGGCGAGCCGAGCCTCCCCGACCCGTCGCGCCGCGCGAGCACCCGGACCCTGGTCGCGTCCACCCGGCCCCCGGCGCCGCGACCGCGGGCGCCGTCGCCACCCTATCCGCCGGCCGTCGCCGCGACGAGGGTCCGCCCCGGGACCTGGGCGCCGTGGCCGACCGCCCCGGCCGCGCAGGCGGCCGCCGGGCAGGCCGCGCGGGCCTGGAGCAGGAACGCGGCCGGCACGAGCGTGATCGCGAGCAGCGTCGCGCCGGCCACGCCGCCCGCGATCGTCGTGGCGAGCGGCTGCCAGAACGCGTCGCCCCCGAGCAGGAGCGGGGCGAACCCGGCGGCCGTCGTGACGGTCGTCGCCAGGACGTGCCGCGTCGCCGCGACCACGACGTCGACCGCCGCCGCCGCGTCGCCCGCGGCCGCGCGCGGGTCCTCGCGCAGGGCCGCGAGCACGACGATCGAGTCGTTGATCGCGACCCCGACCAGGCCCATGGCGCCGATGATCGCCATGAAGCCGAACGGCATGCCGCCCAGCCACAGCGCGCCGAGCGCGAGCCCGACCGAGAGCAGGCCCACGAGCCCGATCAGCGCCGCCTGGCGGAAGCTGTCGAACGCGAGCACGAGCGAGGCGATCATCAGCACGAGGAGGACCCCGGCCGAGGCCAGGAGGTTCGTCACGGCGCGGTCGCGCTCGAGCGACTCGCCGCCCACCTCGAGCCGGTAGCCGGGCGGGAGCGCGAACCCGCTCCGCGCGAGCGCCGCCCGGAGCTCGCCCAGCACGCGGCTCGGGAGGACACCCGCCTGCACGAAGCCCTGGACCGTGTTCACGCGCTGCCCGTTGCGGCGCGACACGCGCGCGACCTCCGGGCGCAGCTCGACGCGCGCCAGCGCCGAGAGGGGGACCGAGCGGCGCAGGCCGTCGGCGTGGGGCGGGCCGAACACGGGCAGCGACGCGATCCGGTCGACCTCGGTCCGCGCCGCGTCGACGACGCGCACCCGGACCGGGAGCTCCTCGGTCCCCTCGACGAGCGACCCGCCCGTGACGCCCTCGAGCGCCGCCTCGAGCTGCCCGGCGAGCGCCACGGGCTCGAGGCCGGCCCGGCGCGCCTCCTCCTCGTCGAGCCCGAGCCAGAGCTTGGGCTGCCCGTCCTGGAGCGAGGCCCGCGTGTGGATCACGTCGGGCAGCGCCGCGAGGTGGCCGCGCAGGACCTCGCCCTGCCGCGCGAGCTCGGCCAGGTCGGGGCCGAGCACGAACAGCTCGAGCGGCGCCTCGAAGGGCGGGCCCTGCTCGAGCTGCTTGACGAGCGCCTGCGCGGCCGGGAGGCCGAGGTCGAGCCGCGCCTGGAGCGCGCGGATCGTCTCGGCCGGGCGCTCGGCCGCGCGGAGCTGCACGAGGCCCTGCGCGTAGAAGGCCGCGCCGTCCTGGCCCGCCAGCATGTTGTAGTAGAACTTCGGCGCCGTGCGCCCGAGGAACCAGTGGACGTCGGCGACGGCCGGGTCCTCGCGCAGGAGCGCGCGCGCGCGCTCGACGGCCGCGCGCGTCGCGCCGAGCGAGGCCGACGTGGGCAGCCGCAGCTCGACGAGGACCTGGTCGCGGTCGGCCGGCGGGAAGAACTGCTCCTCGAGCGTGGCCGCCGCGGCGAACCCCGCCAGCGGCGCGGCCACGGCGAGGCCGATCGCGAGCGCGGGCCGGCGCAGGAGCGCGCCCAGCGCCCCGCGGTAGGCCGCCGTGAGCGCCGGGCTCCCGGCGCCGGTCCGCCACCACGGGCCGCCCGCGTCCGCCGGGCGCAGGCCGAGCCAGGCGCCGAGCGCCGGGATCACCGTGAGCGAGAGCAGGAGCGAGCTGACGAGCGCGAGCACGACCGTGAGCCCGATCGCGCCCACGAACTCGCCGCTCGGGCCCGGCATGAGGACCATGGGCATGAACGCGAGGGCGGTCGTGAGCGTCGAGGCCCCGAGCGGCACGGCCAGGTGCCGGACCGTCGCCCCGACCGCGGCGACCACGTCGAGCCCGCGGGCGAGCCGCGCGCGGACCTCGTCGACCGTGACGATCGCGTTGTCGATCAGGAGCCCGATCGCGATGATCAGGCCGGTGATCGACATCTGGTGCACGGGCACCGCGAGCGCCCGCATGCCCGCGAGCACGCACAGGGCCGTGAGCGGCAGCGCGAGCCCGACGATCACGGCCGAGCGCCAGCCCATGAGCGCGAACATGACCGCGACCACGAGCGCGACCCCGAGCGCGAGGTTCCAGGCGAGCCCCTCGAGCCGGGCGGCCGTGTAGCGGCTCTGGTCGAACACGACCTCGAGCGCGACGTCGGCGGGCAGCCCCGCGGCGTAGCCGTCGAGCGCGGCCCGCGCGGCCGCCGCCCACAGGTCGACGCGCGCGCCCGTGCCCATGCGCGCGGCGACCGCCACGCCCTCGCGGCCGGAGAGGAGCGCGAGCTCGGCCGCGGGCTGGGCGGTGCCCTTCGTGACCCGGGCCACGTCGCCGAGCCGCACGACGCGCCCGTCCGGGCCCGACAGGACGGGCAGCGCGCGCACGCGCTCGACCGAGCCGAGCTCGCCCTCGACCTCGAGCAGGAGGTCGCGCGCGGGCGCGCGGAGCTGCCCGGCCGCGACCTTCGCGTCGGCCTGCGCGACGTCGCGCGCGAGGTCGTGCGCGGTCCGGCCGAGCGCGACGAGGCGCTGCCCGGGGACCTCGACGAGGACCTCCTCGCGGCCGGCCCCCCACACGTCGACGTCGACCGTGCCGGGGACCCCGCGCAGGCGGTCGCGCAGGCCCTGCGCGAGCCGGCGCAGCGCGCCGGGGTCGAGCGGCGGCGCGCCGTCGCGCGGGCCGAGCCCGGCGATCAGCGTGTAGGCGACGATCGTCATCTCCTCGAGGTCGGGGCGGCCGCAGCCGGCGGGGAGCGCCGGGAGCGCGTCGTCGATCCGGTCGCGGACCTTGGCCCACACGGGGGCCGGGTCGGCGACCGCGTCGTCGACCTCGAGGACGATCACGGACACGCCGCTGCGCGAGTCGGAGACCACGCGGTCGAGCTCCGCGACCTCGAGCAGCTCGTCCTCGAGCTTCTCGGTCACGAGCGCCTCGACGCGCTCGGGGCTGGCCCCGGGGAAGCGCGTGACGATCCGCGCGACGCGGCCCGAGAGCACGGGGTCCTCGGCGCGCGGGAGCACGGCGTAGGCCGACAGCCCGGCCACGACGATCAGCCCGAGCGTGAGCGCGAGGAGGCGCGGGTGGCGCGTGTAGAGCGTCGCGAGGTCGGCCCGGGGCGCGCCTGCGGGGGCGCCCGCGGCCCCGGGCGGGGGCGCGCTCACGGGGCGCCACCGTGCGGGCCGGAGCTCGCGCCGGAGCCCTGGCCGGGGGCGGCG
>JANJTH010000160.1 GCA_024711205.1 Planctomycetota bacterium
GGCGGCCGTCGGCCGCCGGGCGGGGTCGCGCGCGAGCGCCGCGCGGCACGCGGCGTCGAGGGCGGCGGGCGTGCCCGGGACCCGGTCGCGCGGCCCCGGGGTCGGCCCCTCGAGCACGAGCGCCGCCGCGTTCACGAGGGTGGGCGCCGCGAACGGCGCGACCCCCGTGAGCAGGAAATGGAGCGTCGCCCCGAGCCCCCACACGTCCGCGGGGGGCCCGGCCAGGCCGAACGAGCCCGGGTCGACCTGCTCGGGCGCGAAGAAGCCCGGGGTCCCGGACACCTCGCCCGAGGTCGTCAGCCGCGTCCGCCCGTCAGCGACGAGCGAGAGCCCGAAGTCGACGAGCACGGCGCGGCCGGACGTCGCGTCGAGGAGCGCGTTGCTCGGGTTCACGTCGCGGTGCGCGACGCCCGCCGCGTGGCAGGCCGCGAGCGCCTCCGCGAGCTCCCCTGCGACGCGCGCCGCCTGCTCGGGCGGCAGGGGGCCCGCGCGCGCCACGCGCGCCGCGAGCGTCTCGCCCTCGACGAGCGCGAGCGCGAGCCAGGGGCGCCCGTCCGGTGCCGTCCCGGCGCCCAGCGCGCGGGCGACCCCCGGGTGCTCGACCCGCGCGAGCGCCGTCGCCTCGGCCTCCACCCGCCGCGCGTCGCGCGCGTCCGCGGGCGCAGGGAACAGCTTGAGCGCGACGGCGGCGCCCGAGGGCGCGTGCGCCGCCCGGAACACCTCCCCCTGCCCGCCGCGCGCGAGCGGGCCCAGGACCCGGTAGTCGTCGAGCCGCCCGCTCACCCGTGGAGGCCACCCCGCGCCCCGCGATCGTAGCGCGGGGTGGCCTCCACGGGGCGCGGCGCCCGCCTACTCGGGCACGAGCCCGCTCGAGAGCTTGTAGCGGAGCCCCTCGCCGTGGAGGAACACCGGGCGGACGCGCACGTAGACCTTCTGCCCGGCGGTCACGCTCAGCGAGACCTGCTCGTTGCCCTTCGAGCCGTCGAGGTCCTGGTCGGACGCCTCGAGCGGCTCCCGGAAGGAGACCGGGTCGTAGACCTCGAGCCGCAGGTCGTGCTCGGGGTCCTCGACCCGCGTCACGATCGTGAGCGTGCCCGCCTGCGCGGGCGCGAGGACGTACCAGTCCCAGAGGTCGCCCTCGGCCGGCGCGACCCGGTCCGTCGCGGACGCCCCGACCTCGAGCGCGCGGGCGGCGCCGGGGCGCCCGTCGGGGTCCGCCGGCACGGCGAGCTCGGGGACGTCGAGCCAGGACGCCGCGAGGAGGACCTCGCCGCCCTCCTCGCTCAGCCCGACGACCACGACGCGGTAGCGCCCGGCGGCCGGGATCGCCACGGCGAGCTGCTCGGCGGCCGGGTTCCCCCGGTCGTCGACGTCCCCCTCCCCGTTCGGGAGCGGCTGGCCGTCCTCGTCGCACACGACGAGCGCGAGGTCCATGTCGAGCCCGCCGCGCGCGGCGAGCGCGAGCAGCCCCGGGCCGGGCGCGTCGAAGCGGAGCGCGAGCTCGCCCGCCGCGTCGTCGAGCTTGAGGCGGACGCTCTTGCCCGGCTCGAGGGTCCGGTCCGCCCCGGCGTCCTGCGCCCGGGCCAGCCCGAGCGCGCCCGCGAGCGCCGCGCACGCGACGACGCCCCTCCCGACCGACGAGCCCACGCGACGTCGCACGCGACACCTCCCTCGCCGCGCGGCGGCCCGCAGTCCTCGGGCGCGCGCCGCCGCGGCGGGCGTGACGCTCCCCGGGCGCGGGGCGCGCGTCAAGGGGCCGCGCACCCCGCTACCGCGCCCGGGCCCGCGGGCCTACGCTGGAGCGGCCGGCGCCGGGGGCGCGGGGCAGACGGAGCGGAGCCGGGCGTGGCAGCGACGCCGTCCATGAGGCCGGAGGGGGGCGCGGGGTGAGCGCGCCGTCGGACCCGACCCCCGCCGAGCGCGCGCTCGCCGAGGTCGCGGCGCTCGACCCCGCGCGGCGGCTCGGGCGCTACCTGCTGCTCGAGCGGCTCGGGCAGGGCGGCATGGGCGTCGTCGACAAGGCGCTCGACCCGGCGCTCGGCCGCGTCGTCGCGATCAAGCGCCTGCTCGGGCAGGCCGACGAGCGGGCCCGGCGCCGGCTCGAGCGCGAGGCGCGCCTCGCCGCGGCGGTCCACCACCCGGGCGTCGCGCGCCTCCACGAGGCGGCGCTCGACGCGCCCGAGGGGCCCTACCTCGTGCTCGAGCTCGTGCGGGGCCGGCCGCTCGAGGCCGCGCTCGACGAGGACCACCCGCTCCCGCCGCGCGAGGCGGCGGCGCTCGTGCGCGACGTCGCGCGGGCGCTCGCCGCCGCGCACGCGGCGGGCGTCGTGCACCGCGACCTGAAGCCGGCGAACGTCATGCTCCGGCCGGACGGGGCGCCCTGCGTGCTCGACCTGGGGCTCGCGCGCCGCGAGGGCGAGGACGGCGGCGACCTGACCCGGACCGGGCAGCTCCTCGGCACGCCCGGCTTCCTGGCCCCGGAGCAGGTCGCGCAGGCCCGCGAGGCCGGGCCGCAGGCCGACGTCTACGGGCTCGGCGCCCTGCTCTACGCGTGCTTGACGGGTCGACCGCCCTTCGCCGGGCCCGTGCACCTCGTCGTCGCGCGCGTGCTCGGCGCGCCGCCCGACCCGCCCTCGGAGCACGCGCCGGGCCTCGACCCGGCGCTCGAGGCGCTCTGCCTCCGGTGCCTCGCGAAGGACCCCGCGGCGCGCCCGCCCGGGGCGGGGGCGGTCGCGGACGCCCTCGACGCCTGGCTGGCGGGCCGGGCGCCGCCGCGGGCGCGGCGGCGAGCGCCCG
>JANJTH010000201.1 GCA_024711205.1 Planctomycetota bacterium
CCAGGCCGCCGTCGACGACGCGACGCGCCGCCTCGACGGCCTCGTCCGCGAGCTCGCCCTCGTCCAGGGCGCGCTCCGCGGGGCCGCCGCGTCGGGCTCGCCGGCCCCCTGAGCCGCGCGCGCGCGAAGGTCGGGTCAGGCGGCCCGACCCGGCGCTCGCGCGGAGCGGACCGCGGCCCGACCCACGAGGGCGGCGGGGGCTCGCCCCGCCACCCCCGCGCGGGTCACTTGAAGTCGCGCTGGTTCCCCTCGCCCTCGCCCTCGGGCTTGCCGGGCGCCCCCGGCGTGCGGGTGCGCGCGACGCCGTTCGGGAAGGCCTTGCCGAGGAAGGCCAGGCGCTCGGTCTGCGCGACGTCGAGGCCGACCTGCTCCGCCATGATCACGAGCGCCGCCTGGAGCTGCCGGTCCTCCTGGTAGTCGCTCGGGAGCACGCGCGCCAGGTCGTCCTGGGCGAACCGCCGCACGTACGAGCGGATCAGCATGCGCAGCCCGGCCTCGTCGATCGCCGCCCGCGAGGTCGCGTCGAGCTTCTCCTGGACGTTCGCCCACAGCGCGTCGAACTGGGGGTAGGCCTTCGGGTCGAACCCGTCCCACTGCGCGAGCTGGTGCATGCGCTCGCGGTTCCCGACCCAGTTGGCCTGGATGTAGTCCTCGAGGAGCTGGAGGTCGAGGATCGTGCCGTACGCCTTCTGCTGGGCCGGCGTCAGCTCGAGCGGGTCCACGCGGAAGTCCGGCTCGACGCCGCCCGGCGGGGGCGAGTTCTTGTCGAGCAGCTCCTTGGCCTGGGCCTCGTTGATGATCCCCTCCTGCTTCCAGCGCTCGATCTCGAACCGGATCCGCTCCTGCGCCTTCCAGGCCTCGGGCTCGCGCTCCCGGTGGATGCAGCGCCCGTCGGGCAGGTAGTAGTAGGCGATCGTCATGCGGAGCGCCGCCTTCTCGCCCGTCGACTCGAGCGGGAACACGTTCTGGACGCTCCCCTTGCCGAACGTCTGCCGCCCGACGAGCTGCGCGCGCCCGTGGGCCTGCAGCGCGCCGGCCACGATCTCGCTCGCGCTCGCCGCGTGCTCGTCGACGAGGACGACGAGCGGGTAGTCGGGGTGCTTGGGCTGCATGCGGCGACGCGCGGCGATCTGCGGGCCGCCGTCGTCCTGCCGCGCGCCGTAGCGCGTCCCCTTGCGGCCCTCGGCGTAGACGACCAGCTTGTCGTCGTCGAGGAACTTGTCGGCGATCTCGACCGCGGCCGAGAGCAGGCCGCCCGGGTTCCCGCGCAGGTCGAGGATCAGCCCCTTCATGCCCCGCTTCTCGAGCGCGACGAGGGCGGCCTCGATCTCGCGCGTCGCGAGCTGCCCGAACTGCCCGAGCTGCACGTAGCCGATCTGGCCGGGGAGCAGGTCGAAGCGGGTGCTCTCGAGCGTGATCTGGTCGCGCTGGATCGAGATCGTCCGCTGCTCGCCGCCGAGGAACGGCTGCACGAGCACGCGCACGGGCGTCCCCGGGGGCCCCTTGAGCAGCGTCACGAGCTCGTCGACGCGCTTGCCCTTCGTCGACTGCCCCTCGACCTCGATGATCCGGTCGAGCGTCCGCAGCCCGGCCTTGTGCGCCGGGTTGCCGTAGATCGGGCGCTGGATCGTCAGGTAGCCCGTCTTGCGGTCCATCTGCACGACGGCGCCGACCCCGCCGTACTGCTGCTGGATGCTGGTGTTGAACTCCTTGAGCGACTCCTCGCTCATGTAGGAGGAGAACGGGTCGAGCCCGTCGACGACCCCCGAGGCCATGGCGTCGAGCAGCTTCTGCGGGGCGACCTTGGACTCGTCGACGTACTGCTCGCGGAGGCGCTTGACGATCTCCGACAGCATGTCGGCGCCCTGGAGGTCGACCCCGCCGCCGCCCCCCCCGCCCTGGGGCACGCCCGCGCGGAGCTGGGCCCTGAGCGCCTCGAGCTCGCCCTTCATGGACTCGAGCTGCCGGTCGCGCATCTTCACGAGCTCGTCCGTGCTCGAGACGCCGCCGAAGTGCTCGAGCTTGCCGAGGAGCGCCTCCTGCTCGAGGAGCGCGGCGGCGCGCCGGCCGCGCTCGGTCGGCTCGTGCTTGAGGCGGCTCAGGACGGCCTTCGCCGCCTCGACGTTGCCGCACTCGGCCAGGGCCAGCGCGGCCTCGGCCTGGAGCGACGGGTCCTCGCTCGCGAGGTACTCCTGGAGCGCCCGCTCCGACGGGCGGTGGCGGCCGCGCAGGCGCAGCGCCTTGAGCAGCGCGATCTTCACGTACGGGTCGCGGACCTGCTCGACCTCGCGCGTCAGGGTCTGGACGTCCTGCGCGCGGCCGTGGCGGGCCAGGAGCTCGCAGGCGCGCACCCGCAGGTCGCGGGCCCCGTCGGCCTTGATCACGTCCTTGAGCGCCTGGATCGCGGCGCCGCGGGTCGCGTCGTCCGTGTCGAGCACGAGGAGCGCCTTCGCCGCCGCGACCCGCGTCGGCCCGCGGGCCGCGCCGAGCCGCGCCGCGATCGGCCCCGCGGCCTCCTCGCCGAGCCGCTCGAGCGCGAGCGCCTCGTTCCACACGCCGTCCCCGTCGGCGCGGTCCATGCGGGTCAGGATCTCCTGCACGCGGTCGCCCACGGCGTCCTGCGCCGTGACGACGGCGGCGGACAGGGCGACCGCCCCCAGGGCGAGCTGCCAGCGGCGGGGGCGGAGGGAGCGGGACGCGGTCGTCATGGGCCTACCTCTCGGCGCGGAACGGCGCGGGTCGGGCGCGCGATGCGGGCGCGCCGGCGCCCGAGGCTACGCACGGCCCCTGGGCGCCGTGAGGATCTTAGCCGCTCCCGCGCGGGCGGCGGCGCGCCGGGGGCCGCCGGTCGCCCCCCGCCGCGCGGCCGGCGGTCGTCGGTGCCGTCGCTTACAGTGCGGCGCGGAGGGGCCGCGGGACCGGGCATGGGCAAGACGAAGCTCGTGATCAGCGACTTCCACCTGGCCGACGGGCAGGAGTCGGGGCTGCTCAACCCCTGGGAGAACTTCCACCACGACGCGAAGCTCGCGGAGCTGCTCCGCTACTACTCGACCGACTACTACGAGGACGAGGACGTCGAGCTCGTCATCAACGGCGACTTCTTCGACCTGCTCCAGGTCCGCTACGACGGCGGCTTCCCGCACGAGATCACCGAGCGGATCGGCGTCGCCAAGCTCAAGGCCGTCCTCGACGGGCACCCCCGCGCGGTCCAGGCCCTGGCCGAGTTCGTCGCGTCGCCCGGCAAGCGGATCACCGTGATCCCGGGGAACCACGACTTCGAGCTCTACTTCCCCGCCTGCCGCCGGCTGTTCAGCGAGCGGGTGTGCGGGCGCGCCGAGGACCCGCGCATGCAGTTCGTGGTCGACCGCGACCACTACGAGTTCGACGGCGTCCAGATCCACCACGGCATGCAGTTCGAGGCCATGAACCGCTTCGACTGGCGCCGCCTCGTCCACGTGCGCGGCCACGAGGAGCCGATCCTCAACATCCCGTTCGGCAGCGTGTTCATCCTGCGCGTGCTGAACGTCATGAAGGAGAAGCGCCCCTACGTCGACCGCGTGCACCCCTTCAGCCTGTACCTCATGGGCGCGCTCCTGTTCGACACGGGCTTCGCGCTGCGCCTGATCGCGCTCTCGCTGTGGGTGTTCCTCGACGCGCGGATCTTCGCGCTGTTCCGCCGGCCGCGCGACGTGAGCCTGCTCCAGACCTTCGAGCTCCTGCTCGACTACCGGGCCTTCCCGAACTTCGAGAACCAGGTCCGCCGGCTCATGCAGCGCAACCCGCACGTCCACACCGTGATCCTCGGCCACACCCACCTGGCCAAGGTCCGGCGGTTCGGGCGCGGGCGGATCTACGTGAACACGGGCACGTGGACCGACCTGATCTCGCTCGACCTCGCGCGCCCCGGGCTCTCGCGCGAGCTGACCTACGCCGTGATCGAGTACCCGCCCGAGGGCCCCCCCACGACGGCCCTCCACGCCTGGCGCGGGTACCACGACCTGTGGCGGGAGATCCATTACTGAAATCGAGGGTTGGGGGGGGGCGGGGGGGGCCCCCCCCCCCCCCAGGGGGGGGGGGGGGGGGGGGG
>JANJTH010000208.1 GCA_024711205.1 Planctomycetota bacterium
GCCAGGCGCGGAGCGCGCCCGCCCGCGGGCGCCCCTTCGTCGAGCGCCTCGAGCAGGCGGACGAGGGCGTCGGCCGAGGCTGCGGCGTCAGGCGACGCCGTCCGGCGGGCCGGTCGCGTGTCCTGGACGCGCGCCGCCTGGCCTGCCCCGTGGGACGCGCCGCCGCGAGCGAGGACCGCGGCCCCCGCCCGCGCGGTGGTCGCGGCGTGGCCCAGCGTCCGGCTCCCCGCGAGCGGTCCGCCCTGCGAGGGACCGGCCGTCGCAGGGTTCAGGACCCCCGCGAGCGCGGCCGCGCACGCCCCCGCGACGAGCGCTGCGGGGAGGGCCACCCGGGACGTCGTGGGGCGGGTCATGGGGTGACGCGGCGCAAACGACGAGCCGCGACGCGACGCGGCCGCCTACCGCGGAACTCGTTCCCGCCCGGCGCCCGAGCGTGGGGGCCTGACCGGTCCGATTCCGCCGCCGTGGCGGACTCGTGAGCCCCGGGCGCTCCGTCCGCGCCGGCGGGCCCGGGGCCGACCGTGCTACCGTCGACCCATGACGAGCGGAGACGGCCCGGGCGCCGCGTCCGGGGGCCCTCCGGCCCCGCCGACCGACCGGGGCCCCGAAGCGGGGCCGGTCGCGCGCCCGGCGCGCTCCGCCCGGACGGGGGTCGCGGCCGTCGCCCTCGTCGCGCTCGCGAACCTCGCCTGCAACCTCCAGGGGATCACGCACCCGCCCCTCGACGTGGACCAGTTCCGCCAGACGCAGACCGCGTTCGCCGCCCGGCGGCTCCTCGAGGGCGGGCCGCTCCTGGCCTACGAGGTCCCGCTCTTCGGGCCGCCGTGGAGCACCCCGTTCGAGTTTCCGCTCTACCAGGCGCTGTGCGCTGGGCTCGCGCACCTGACGGGGGTCGACCTGATCCTCGTGGCGCGGCTCGTCTCGCTCGCGAGCTTCTACGCCGCGCTGGCCGCCGGCTGGGCGCTCGTCGCGCGCTGGGCGCCGGACCGCGCGACCGTCTTCGTGTTCCTCGCCGTCGCGCTCTCCGCGCCGCACCACTTGTACTACCCGCGGACGGTCATGATCGAGACCCTCGCGCTCGCGCTCGCGCTGGGGTTCCTCGCCGCGCTCGACCGCGCCCTCGCGGCTCCGTGGCCCCGGAGCGCCCCGTGGATCGCGCTCGCCGCGCTCGCGGGCGCGCTCGCCGCGCTCACGAAGTCGACGACCCACGCCGTCGCGCTCGTGCCCGGCGCGCTCCTCGTGCTGGCGCGGCTCGCGGGCGCCCGGCCCCCGGGCGCGCCCGACGCCCCCCGCGCCGCCGACCGGCGGGCCCGCATCCACATCGCGCTCGTCACGCTGGCCGCGGTCGGGCCGGGGCTCCTCGCCGGCGCCTGGTGGGTCCACGCGAGCGACGCCGTGAAGGCGGGGCAGCCCCTCGGCGACATCTTCGTCTCGACGTCGCCGGAGATGCGCCTCTGGGCGTTCGGCGCGCTCGCGCAGCGCCTCGACCCGGAGACCTGGCGCCGGCTGTGGGGGCTCTCCTCGTTCGCCCACCTGCCGCCCGCCCTGGGGGCGGCCCTCGCGGGCGCGGTCGTGGGCGGGGCGGCGCTGACCCGGTCGGCGCGGCCGCTCGTCCTCGCGGGTGCGGCGGCCTTCCTCGCGGGCCCCCTCGTCTTCACGAACCTCCACCGCGTGCACGGCTACTACCCGATGGCGACGACGATCTACGCCTGCGCCGCGCTCGCGGCCGGGCTGTGCGCCTGGCGCGGACGCCTGGGCCGCCCCGCGCTCGAGGGCCTCGTCCCGGCAGCGCTCGTCCTCGCGGGGCTCGGCGCCTGGAGCGCGACCTGGCGCCACGAGCAGCCGCGCTGGCAGGCCGAGCAGGCCTGGCTGCTCGACCTGGGGGCCTGGGTCGACGCGCGGCTCGCCCCCGACGACGTGCTCCTGCAGCTCCGCCTGGGTCCTTCGCCCGCGATCCCTTACTTCGCGAACCGGCGCGCGGTCGTCTTCGACGGGCCCCTCGACGACCCGAGGCTCGAGGCCGCGCTGGCGGCCGTCGCGCGCGAGGGGGCGCGCGTGCGCGCCGTCGTGACCCCCGGGAGCGACGCGGCGGAGGTCGCGGCGCTCCTCGCGCGGTTCAACCCGCCCGGGGCCGCCTGGGCGCGCGGCGACCCCGCCGCGCTCGTCCTCGACGTGCTCGTCTTCGACGCGGCGCCGGTCCCCGCAGGCGCGGGCGACCGGGGAGGGGAGGGCCGATGAGCGACCACCAGGGCCCCCCGACCGGGGTCGGCCTCCCGCCCCGCCGGCGCCGCGCGCCGCGGTCCCCCGCCGGCGGGATCCGCCTGCTCCTCGTCGCGCTCGCCGCCGGGGCGACGGCGACCTCGCCCTCGCGCGCGCAGGAGCGACCGGACGCGCGCGCGCGCGCGCACGCGCGCAACGAGGAGGGCGTGCGCCGGTTCGAGGCGGGCGACCGCGAGGGCGCGCTCGGGCCGTTCCGGGAGGCGCACCGGTCGGCCCCCGACGAGCCGACCTACCGGCTCAACCTGGGGCGGTGCCTCCTCGCGCTCGGCGACGCCCGGCGCGCGGAGCGGCGCTTCGACGACGCGGCCCGCGACTACCACGAGGCGGGCGGGCTGCTCCCCGACGACCCGGCGCCGCCGCTCCGGCAGGGCCTCGCCCTCCTCGAGGGGGACCGGCCGCGCGACGCGCGCGGCGTGCTCGAGGACGCCGCGCGGCGCTTCCCGGAGGTCGCGCTGGGCCACGAGCTGCTCGCCGCCGCCTGCTACCGGCTCGGCGACGTCGCGCGCGCGATCGAGGGCTGGGAGCGGGCGCTCGCGCTCGAGCCGGACAACGCGCTCGTCCGGCGGGCGCTCGAGCGCGCGCGCAAGGACGAGCGGGTCGAGGCCGACCTCCGGGTCGACCTCTCGGCGGGCCCCTTCACGGTGAAGTACGACGGCGCCGCGGACGAGGCCCTCGGGCGGCAGGTCGTGCAGGTGCTCCGCGAGGCGCACCGCGACGTGGGCGCCTGGCTCGGCCGGTTCCCGCGCGGCGAGGTCGCCGTCGTGATCTACCCCGGGCGGAGCTTCCGGGAGGTCACGGGGGCCCACGCCTGGGTCGGGGGGCTGTTCGACGGGAAGATCCGCGTGCCGGCCGCGGGGCTCGCGCAGGCGCCCCCGGCCGAGGTCCGGCGCGTCCTCACGCACGAGTACACCCACGCCCTCGTCCGCTCGGTCGGCGGCCCCCGCGTCCCCGCGTGGCTCCACGAGGGCCTGGCCCAGGTCGTCGAGGGGCGCGCCCGCGCCGACGCGCGGCGCGGGCTCACGCGCGCGACGGCGCCCGGGCTCGCCGAGCTGGGCGGCTCGTTCGCGGGCGAGCCCGACCCGGCCCGCGCGCGCCTGCGCTACGCCGCCGCCTGCGAGCTCGTCCACGAGCTGCTCGGGCGGGGCGGCGCGCCGCTCGTGGCCGAGGTCCTCGACCGGCTCGGCCGCGGCGAGGACCTCGACGCGGCGCTGCGCGCCGTCTACGGGCTCGACCAGGAGGGCCTCGAGCGCGCCTGGCGGGCCGGGCTGCCCTGAGCGACGCCGCCTGCGCACGGGGTCGCGGCGGGCCGGCTCGCCGCGACCCCTCGGGATGGCCGCGCGCGACGCGGCCGGACCTCGCGCGACCCTGGCCCCGCAGGCCACCCCTCGGCCGGACGGCCGCGCGACTTGCCCCCGGCCAACGGCGGGGCCGCGCCGGGTATCCTCGCGCTCATGGATGCGCGCAAGGGCGCCGCGGTCGAGGACGGGGGCGGGGCGCCCGGGCCGGCGGCCGAGCTCGAGGAGGCCCGGCGCACGCTCCGGCTGGAGCGGGCGCGCGCCGAGGCGGCGGTCGCCGAGCTCAGCGAGCGCGCGGGGCGGCTCGAGGAGGACGCGCGCGCGCTCGACGAGATCGTGGCGCGTCGCGTCGCCGATGCGCTCGCGGCGGAGCGAGGGGCGCTGGCCCAGGCCACGGCGGCCGCCCGGGACGACGCGCGCGCGGAGGCCCGCGCGGCCGCGCAGGCGGAGCTGGCCCGGTCGCAGGCGGAGCTCCTCGCCGCGCACGAGGCGCTCGCGGCCGCGCGGACGGACCTGGCCCGCGACCGCGAGGCCCTGGCTGGGGAGCGCGCGGCGCTTGCGCAGGCACGGGCGGACCTGCCCGCGCAGGTCGCGGACGCGGCGC
>JANJTH010000298.1 GCA_024711205.1 Planctomycetota bacterium
GCTCCTTGAGGAACATCGTGGCCCAGATCGTGTTGTGCGGGCCGACGAGGTTCGCCGTGTTCTGGTTGATCCCGAGCCGGGGGTCGTTGAAGAACGTCCGCCCGTTCCAGAGGATCAGCCAGTTGTGGTTGTTCGCCCGGATGTCGTTGACCGTCGTGCCGGTCGTCGTGGCGCCCTCGCCGTAGGTCGCGGTGCAGAGCTGGATCGCGACCGTGGCGCCGATGTTGGCGGCCTGGGTCTCGTCGCGGTCCTGGCCCTTGAGCTCCACCGGCACCGTGAACGTGCTGCCGTTGAAGTGCGTGGCGTGGACGCGGCGGAGCGCGCCGTCGTTGACCTGGAAGACCACGATCGCCGAGCCGTCACCGCCGTAGGTGCCGTCGCTGCCCGGGAGGTCCTGCGAGAACATGACCTTGACCTGGGCCGTGTCCGCGTTGACGTTGTCCGGGCTGAGCCCGCCGCCGTCGGGGGCGACGTTGTTGCTGGCGATCGACGTCGCCGGGAACTGGTCCGTGTTGCTGAGGCCGTTGCCACCACCGCCCGTGATGGTGGTCTTCTTGTCGGAGCAACCGACCGCGACCACACCCGTGGCGAGGACGGCGAGCGCCCCCATTCCTACGCGCTTCAACATTCTCGTTGAGCCTCCTTGGCTGGACATGACTGCGTGCGCCGATCCGACCGCGCCGAAGATCCGGCACCTCGTCACCGAGGGCCGTTCTCGTTCCTCGACTCGATCCAGATCGCCCGTTTCCCCTGAATCCCCTGCGTTTCTCGCGAAGGTCGTTCGAGCTTGCTCGACGACGACCATCCCCCCGGAAGGAAGATGACCCTTCGCCGATCCCCGGCTCGTAGCGAGCGGCGGGCCATTCGGCTCGACACCCGCTGCAGACCTCCGACCGTGGGCGCCTCGCCCACAGAGGGCGCGGATTCTGCCGAGGTCGGAGGACCGGGTCAAGGACAAATCCCTTCGTGGTATGGCCTTGAGGTGCCAGAATTTGGGCAGCCCGACCCGTTTTCCGTCGCGCTGCCGGGGCCCCACCGCGACGCCCCGGCGCCTCGTCGGTCGAACGGCCGCCGGAACTTGAGCGATTCGGGCGCGCCAGTTTCGGATTTCGGGCGCCGTGTCGCCAGGTGGCGACGGTGGGGCGCACGGGAGATGGCCTGGTATCCTCCCCCCGTCTCCGGGTGCCCGGAGCACCTCCCGGGGCCCCCGCCGAGAGCCGAGATGGGCCGGACCGTTCAGGACGTCGTCGTGCGGGCGCTGTGCCGGCGTCGGGGGTGGGTCGACGAGGCCGAGCTCTCGGCGTCGTCGTCCGAGGCGGCCCGGTCGCACGCCCCCCTCGCGCAGGTCCTCGTCCGGGACCGCCGGCTCGCGCCCGAGCGGGTGGCCGCCCTCCTGGGCGACGCCGCGCGCGCGACGCTCGCCTGCGGCCGCTGCCTCCGGCGGTGGGGCCCGGGCAAGGTGGCGCTCGACGCGTCGCCGTGCTGCCCCGAGTGCGAGGGCGAGCTCGAGCTCGCCCTCGACCCGCCTGCCCCCGGTCCCGCGACGGCGGCCACGACCCCCGCCGAGGCCGTGCCCAGCTCGACCCGCCTCCGCGGGGCGCTCACCCGCGGCCCCGACGGGCTGCGCTTCGGGCCATACCGGATCGAGCGCGAGCTCGGCCGCGGGGGCATGGGGGTCGTCTACGAGGCGCGGCGCGTCGAGCCCCGGGCTGGCCCGGACTCCGCACCGGCCGCGCCCCCGCCCGGCGGGGCCGTCGTTGCGCTCAAGGTGCTGCTCGCGGGCGAGCACGCGAGCCGGACCCAGCGGACCCGCTTCCAGCGCGAGGCCGAGCTGACCGCGCGCCTCGAGCACCCGGGAATCGTCGCGATCCACGACGTGGGCGAGGTGGGCGGCTTCCCCTACTTCACGATGGAGCGGATCGAGGGCGCCCCGCTCGACGAGGTGCTCGACGCCGCGACGCCCGAGCGGCCGCTCGACCCGCTGCGCCTGGCCCGGCTCGTCCGCGACGTGGCCCGGGCCCTCGGCCACGCCCACGCGCAGGGGGCCGTCCACCGCGACGTGAAGCCGGCCAACGTCCTCGTCCGTCCGGACGACACGCCGGTCGTGACCGACTTCGGGCTGGCCCTCGACCTCGAGCGGGGCGAGGCCGACCGGCTGACGCGCTCGGGGGCCCTCGTGGGCACACCCTTCTACATGTCGCCCGAGCAGGTCCGCGGCCGGCGCGAGGACGTGGGCCCGGCGAGCGACGTGTGGGCGCTCGGCGTGATCCTCTACCAGGGCCTGACCGGGACGCTCCCGTTCCGCGCCGAGAGCCAGCACGACCTGAACGAGCTGATCCTCCGCCACGACCCGCCCCCGCCGCGGGCGCTCGCGCCCGGGGTGCCCCCCGCGCTCGAGGCGGTCGCGCTCCGGGCGCTCGAGCGCGACCCCCAGCGCCGCTACCCGGACGGGGCCGCGCTGGCCCAGGACCTCGACCGGGCCCTCGCGGGCGCGCTCACCGAGGCCCCGACCCTCGGGGTCGCCGAGCGGGCCCGGCGCCACTGGGCCCGCCACCGCCGGCTCGACCTGGGCCTGGCCGCGGGCGGGCTCGTCGCGGCCGCGGTCACGGCGGGGGCCGGCGCGGGCCTGCTCGCGGCCCAGCGCGGGCGCCTGGC
>JANJTH010000308.1 GCA_024711205.1 Planctomycetota bacterium
GGGCCGGCGGGGGCGGCGGGGGCGGGCCCGGACAGCCCGCGAGCGCGAGCGCGAGCGCCGCGGCCGCCCCGCCCGCGCGCCCTGCCGGCCCGCGGCGGCTCACGTGACGACGCCGAGCGCGCGGCCGACCCGCGCGAACGCGGCGACCGCCTCGTCGATCATCGCGGGCGTGTGCGCGGCCGAGAGCTGGACGCGGATCCGGGCCTGGCCCCGGGGCACGACCGGGAAGAAGAACCCGACCACGTAGACCCCCTCGTCGAGGAGCGCGCGCGCCATGTCCTGCGCGAGCTTCGCGTCGCCGAGCATGATCGGCACGATCGGGTGCACGCCCGGGCGGATCGAGAACCCGGCCGCCGCGATCGCCGCGCGGAAACGCGCCGTGTTCTCGGCGAGCCGGTCGCGCAGCGCCGTCGTGCTCGAGAGCAGCTCGACGCAGGCGATCGACGCCTCGACGAGCGCCGGCGGGAGCGTGTTCGAGAACAGGTACGGGCGGCTGCGCTGGCGCAGGAGGTCGACGACGGGCCGCCGCGCGCACGTGAACCCGCCCGACGCGCCGCCGAGCGCCTTGCCGAGCGTCGACGTGAGCACGTCGACGCGCCCCATGACCCCGCAGTGCTCGATGCTGCCGCGCCCCGTCGGCCCGAAGAACCCCGTGGCGTGGCTGTCGTCGACCATGACGAGCGCGCCGTGCCGGTCGGCCAGGTCGCAGATCCGCGCCAGGTCGGCCACGTCGCCGTCCATAGAGAACACGCCATCCGTCGCGATCAGGCGCGTGCGCCGCCCCTGCGTCGCCACGAGGTGCCGCTCGAGCTCGCCCAGGTCGCCGTGGGTCCAGCGCACGCGCTCGGCCTTGCACAGGCGCACCCCGTCGATGATCGAGGCGTGGTTGAGCGAGTCCGAGATCACCGCGTCCTCCTCGCCGAGGAGCGTCTCGAACAGCCCGCCGTTCGCGTCGAAGCACGACGTGTAGAGGATCGCGTCCTCGAACCCGAGGAAGCCGGCGAGGCGCCGCTCGAGCTCCTTGTGGCGGTCCTGCGTCCCGCAGATGAACCGCACCGACGCGAGCCCCAGCCCGCGCTCGTCGAGCCCCCGCCGCGCCGCGGCGACGAGGCGCGGGTCGTCCGCGAGCCCCAGGTAGTTGTTCGCGCAGAAGTTGAGCGCCTCGCCCCGGGCCGTCGTGATCCGCGGCCCCTGCGGGCCGAGGAGCAGGCGCTCCTCCTTCCAGAGGCCCGCCTCCCGGATCTCCTCGAGCGTGCCCGCGATCCGGTCTGCGAAGGCGTCCGCGGCGGTCGTCATGGGCCCCCCTCCGGCGCGGTGGCGGCCGGGCCGCCCGCGCGGGCCGGGATCATACCGGCGCCCCCGGGGCGCTTCCCGCGCCGGGCGGCGCCCGGGTAGAACGCTCGGCATGCGACGCAAGCCGGTGACGTTGGTGACGGGCGCGGGCGGCGAGATCGGCCACGGGCTGATCGGCCGGCTCGCCGCGGCGGGGCGCGACGTCCTCGCGCTCGACGTGCGGGAGCTCCCCGCGGACGTGCGCGCGCAGTGCGCGCACGCGATCGTGGGGGACATCGTCGACCGGAACCTGCTGGGTCGGCTCGTCTCCGAGTTCGAGATCCACGCGATCTACCACCTGGCCGCGCTCCTCTCGACGCGCTCGGAGTTCACGCCCGAGACGGCCCACGACGTGAACGTGGGCGGGACGCTCAACCTGCTCCACCTCGCGGTCGAGCAGGCCCGCTGGCACGGCGAGCCGGTCAAGTTCATGTTCCCGAGCACGATCGCCGTCTACGGCGTGCCGGACCTCGCGACGAAGGCCAGCGCCGGGCGCCTGCGCGAGGACCAGTTCCTGTTCCCGACCACGATGTACGGCTGCAACAAGCTCTACTGCGAGTCGCTCGGGCGCTACTTCACGCGCCACTACCGCCAGCTCGCCCACGAGCGCGAGCCGTCCGGCGTCGACTTCCGCGCGCTGCGCTTCCCCGGGCTGATCTCGGCCTTCACGCTCCCCTCGGGCGGCACGAGCGACTACGCGCCGGAGATGGTCCACGCGGCCGCCGAGGGCAAGCCCTACGCCTGCTTCGTGCGCGAGGACGCGCGGATCCCCTTCATGGCCATGCCCGACGGGATCGACGCGCTGCTCCGCCTCGAGGCGGCCCCCAAGGCCGGCCTGCGCCGCGTCGTCTACAACGTGACGGCGTTCGCCCCGAGCGCGTTCGAGCTCGCCGAGCTGACGCGCAGGCACTTCCCCGGGGCCCGGATCACCTTCGAGCCCGACCTGCGCCGGCAGGGGATCGTCGACTCCTGGCCCGCCGACACGGACGACGCGGCCGCGCGGCGCGACTGGGCCTTCGCCCCCGCCTACGACCTCGAGCGCACGTTCCGCGACTACCTCGTCCCCAACGTCAAGGCGCGCTACACCGGCGCGCAGTAGGCGGGCCCGGGCGGGCTACTCCAGCCCGGCCGCCAGGTCGCAGGCCTGCCCGGACCACGGGTCGGCCGACGCGAGGGTCGGGTCGTCGGCGAACAGGGCCGGGAAGGGCGGGGGCGCGCCGGCGGCGAGGGCGGCGCGGCTCACGGCCAGGTTCTCGCGCCAGGCGTCGAGCAGGGCGGTCATCGTCGCCACCTCGCGGGTGCGGTAGGCGCGGTCGCGGAAGTGGGCGCCCCAGGGCGCCTCGCGGAAGTACCAGGCCGCGTACTTGCGGTAGAGCAGCACGCCGCGCTCGCCGAGCAGCGCGATCATGCCGTCGAGGTGGGCGCGCATGACGTCGCAGCGCGCCTCGTCGTCGGGCGGCGGGAGCGCCGGCAGGCCGGCGAGCGCGCGGGCCACGTCGCGGAACAGCCACGGCCGCCCGAACGCGCCCCGGCCGATCATGACCGCGTCGCAGCCGGTCTCGCGGGCCATGACGACCGCGGCCTCGGCCGTGAACACGCCCCCGTTGCCGACGACGGGGATCGACACGGCGGCCTTGGCGCGGGCCATGGCCGCGAAGTCGACGGCCCCCTGGTGGGCCTGCGCCCGCGTGCGCCCGTGGATCGCGACGAGCGCCGCGCCGCCGGCCTCGGCCGCGCGGGCGAGCGTCGCCGCGTCGACGTGGCCGTCGTCGTCCCAGCCCGAGCGGAGCTTGACCGTGACCGGGATCGAGACCGCGCGCGCGCAGGCGCGCGTCACCGCCTCGACCTTGGCGGGGTCGCGCAGGAGCGCCGCGCCGGCCCCCTCGTTGACGACCTTGCGGACCGGGCAGCCCATGTTGATGTCCACGAGCGGGAACCCGAGCGCCTCGAGCCGCGCGGCCGCCCGCTCCATCGTGTCGGGGTCGCCGCCGCAGATCTGCGGCCCGCAGGGCGCCTCGTCGGCCGTCGTGTGGAGCAGCTCGAGCGTCTTCGGGTCGTCGCGCACGAGCGGGTAGGCCTTGACCATCTCGGTGTAGGCGATGTCGGCCCCCCAGCGGCGGGCCAGCCGCCGGAAGGGGAGCTTCGACGCCCCGCAGATCGGCGCGGCGAGCACGCGGTTGCGGACCTGGATCCGCCCGCCGATCGTGAACGCGACCGGCGCGTCGGCGGGGACGCCCGGCGCGAGGTCCGAGGGCGACGGCGCCTCCGCGAACGGGTCCCGGGCGATCATGCCGCTCCCCCTGCGGGCCCCGCGCCGGCCGCCGGCGCCACGAACCCGCTCGTCGGCCGCTTGACCGTGACGACCGTGATGTCGTCGGCCTGCTCGGCCCCGTTGATGAACTGCTTGAGCTCCCACAGCACGGCCTCGAGCAGGTCCTTGGCCGAGAGGTGCCCGTAGAGCTCGACGAGCCGCTGGACGGGCGCCAGGCTGTCCTGCGCGAAGAACTCGCCCGCGGGGTTCTTCGCCTCGGTCACGCCGTCGGTGTAGAGCACGAGCGCGTCGCCCGGCTCGAGCACGAGCTCGTGCTCCTGGAAGATCGAGTCGGCGTCGCGCACCGCCGCGAGCACGCACCCGCCCGCCTTGATCGCCTCGGTCCGGCGCGTGCGCGCCCGGTACACGATCAGGTGCTCGTGCCCGGCGCCGCTCCAGGTGAAGCGGCCCTCGTCGTCGCTCCAGTGGAGCAGGAGCGCGCTCATGAACACGTCGCGCCGCGTGTCGGCGTGGAGCAGGTGGTTCGCCTCGGCCAGGATCTGGCGCGGCGAGCGGATCGCCTTCGTGAGCGGGCGGAAGTAGGAGCGCGCCATGATCATGACGAGCCCCGCCGGGAGCCCCTTGCCGCTCACGTCGCCGATGCAGATGTGGAAGCTCCCGTCGCCCTCGTGGTCCATGAAGTCGAAGTAGTCGCCGCTCATCTCCTTGGCCGGGATCATCTTCCCGTAGACCTCGATGAAGCGCGAGCGGGGGAGCCGCTTGGGCAGGAGCTGCTTCTGGATCATGGAGGCCAGGTTGAGCTCGTGGCGCATGCGCTCGCGGTCGCCCATCTCCTTGATCAGCCGCGCGTTCTCGAGCGCCATCGCCGCCTGCATGGCGAGCGCCGTGAGGAGGTCGCAGTCGTCGCGCGCGAACGCGCGCAGCGACTCGGACGTGCCGAGGAAGATGATCCCGAGGATCCGGTCGCCGCGGACGAGCGGCGCGCAGAGCGCGCTCTTGATCCCCTCGTCGACGATCGAGCGGGCCATGTCGAGCCGCTCGTCGGCCTGCGCATCGGTCGTGAGCAGCGTGTCCTTCGTCCGCAGGACCTCCTTCACGATCGTCTTGCTGATCTTGACCTTGTCGTCGCCGCCCCGGCGCGAGCGCGAGGCGACCGTCCGCAGGCGGCGGTTGTGCTCGTCGAACAGGAGGATCGAGCCGCGGTCGGCCGGGAGCGCCTCGAAGATCACGTCGAGCAGCTCGGCGAGCAGCCGGTCGAGGTCGAGGATCGTCGACAGCTTGGCGCTCGCCTGGAACAGGGTGCGGATCCGCTTCGCGTCCTGGATCTCGTGGAGGACCGCGTCGTGGTCCTCGTAGTGCTTCTGCCGGTAGTTGATGTTCTCGCGCTGGAGGTCCTCGCGGCGGATCGAGACCGTGCCGAGCAGCATGTCCGAGGCCTCGCCGGGCCGGAACGAGCCGATCCGGAGCGAGTCCTGCGGCCCGGGGACGCCGGGGAACATGGGGTGCCCCGGGCCGCTCGGGCCCGGGCCCGGCCCGTAGCCGACCGCCCCCGCGGCGCCGTGGCCGACGCTCCCCTCCGAGGCCTCCGAGTCGTCGGAGTCGAAGATCAGGAGCGCGTCGGCGATCGAGATCAGGTCGCCGTGCTGGAGCGGCGACTGCCGGACGCCCTCGCCGTTGACGAGGATCCGCTCGGGCGGGCCCGCGTTGCGAAGCTCGAAGCGGTCGGGGCCGCCCCGGATGTAGCCGACGACCTGCCGGAGGTCCTGGCGCGGCGAGACGGCGAACGCCCCGTCCTGGTAGCCCAGGAAGTTCTCGGGGCCGAGCCGGAAGCTGTCCCCGCTCCGCGGGCCCTCGATCACGATCAGGCGGGGCATGCGCCCTCGCTCGCGCGACGGCCCGCGTGGCCGGGCGCGGCGGCTCGACCCGGCGGCGCGCGGCGGGCGCGCGGGGCCGGGGAGGGGCGGGCTCGGCTGCAAGCTCGGCTCAACTCGTCGCGCCCCGGGCTCTTGCCCCCTCGTGAAGACGGCGCCGGATTGTAGGCCCGCCCCGCGGAGCGGACAAGGACGGCACCTCGGGCCCGGCGACGCGGGTTGCCGGCGGGGCCCGTCACGGCGCGAGCCCCGCGTGGTCGGCGCGCGCAGACCCCGATCGCCTCCGAGCGCCCCCCGCCGGGACGTTGCGGCCCGGGCGCGGCAGGGATATCTTCACGGGAACCCGTTGCACCCCAAGGTGATGCACCCAGCGGGCGGAGCCGGCGCGGCGCGCGCGGCCAGGACGGCGGATGCCCACGTACGCGGACGTCCTGTTCGGCAAGATCGCGCTCGCCAACCGCCTCCTCACGCCGGCCCAGCTCCGCGAGGCGGGCGCCCTGCAGGAGCGCGCGCGCGGACGGACGCTGTGCGACGTCCTGCTCGCGAAGGGCGCGCTCAGCCGCGAGCAGGCCGCGGGCGTCCAGCGGGCGCAGGCGCTCACGCAGTTCGTCCGCGCCGAGAAGCTGTTCGCGCGCGTCGTCCTCGACCGCAAGCTCGCGACGCTCCCGATCCTCCGCGAGTGCTTCGCGCGGCAGGAGCAGTCGCAGTACCGGACCCGGATCGGGCAGATGCTCCTCGAGCGCGGGCTGCTGAGCGCCGCGCAGCACGAGGAGGTGGTCGAGGAGCAGCTCCACCGCCTCGCCGAGGACACGGCCCGGATCGAGGAGGCCGGCCTCCTCGCCGAGCTCCCCGACGTCGACCGGCAGATCGACGAGCTCGTGCGCGTGCGCGCCGACGACCTCGAGGGGTCGACGCTCCGCCGCGCCGTCGGGCCCCGCGGGCTCCTCGAGGCCGCGCCGCCCACGAGCCGCCTCCCGGCCGGCCCGCCGCTCGG
>JANJTH010000323.1 GCA_024711205.1 Planctomycetota bacterium
GGGCCGGCGGGCCCGGGGGCGCCGGTCGCGGGCAGCGGCGCCATGGTGGCCGACGCGTCCTCGTCCTGCCCCGCCACCTCGCCGGGCCCGAGGGTCCGCGCCCAGGCGGCCGCGTCGTGGGCGCCCGTCCGCCGCGCCGCCTCGGCCGAGCGCGCGAGGCGGCCCGAGTCGTGCGCGAGCGTCCGCGAGCCGTCGCCGAGGTCGCCGCCCTCGCTCGAGAGCTCGAGGCGCAGCAGGGCGACCTGCTCGCGCGAGAGGAACTCGCGCGCGAGGACGTGGCGGAGCGTGACGCGCTCGCCCCCCCGCTGGAGCGCGGCGGCGCGCTGCCGGGCGACCTCGAGCCGCTGCGGGTCGAGGAAGCCCCGCCGCAGAGCCAGGGACACGACGGCGTCGTCGCCGGCCACGATCGGGCTACGCCCCGCCCCGGGGCCGCGCCGGCGCGGTCACGGCGGCCCCAGGGGGTCGGGCGCGACGTAGGCGCGCTCCATGCCGCAGTGCTGGCAGCCGGGGCCGTCGCCGCGCGGCTCGTCGCAGAACACGCAGCGCGGGCCCCCGGGGCGCGGGGCGCTCGCCGCCGGCGCCGCGTCGCTCGAGAGCTGGGGCGGCCCGAGGTTCAGCACGACGTGTTCGGGCAGGCGGTAGAGCGCGCCGCTCCGCCAGTCGATCCACAGGCCCAGGCTGCCCGTGAACACGTCGGCCAGGACGACCCACGTCTCGACCCGGCGGTCGACCTGCGTGGCGCCCACGAGCGTCCCCTTGCGGGCGACGAGCCGGTGCTTCCTGGCCGGGTCGAGGAACACCTGGCACGGCGTCGGGCCCGCGAGCGCCTCGTCGTCGACCGAGACCCAGGCGCCCGGCGGGTTCGTGACCACGAGCACGGGGCGCGGCTCGTGGCGCCCGAGGATCGTCCCGCACCCGCCGAGGCCGGCGAGCGTCACGGCCGCGAGGGCGGCCGCGCGTTCGGTCCTTGCGAGCCCGTGCGCCACGCCCCCGAGCATAGCGCCCGGGCCGGCCCGACGCCGGGGAGGGGCGGCAAAAAGCCGCTACCCGGCGAGCGGGGCCGCGCGCGGGCGCCCCAGGCGGCGCATGAACCGGACGTGCGAGGCGAGCGCGCCCCACAGGGTCTCGTGGCGGCGGTGCACGAGGCCCCGCTCGGCGCAGGTCGCGCGGACGATCTCGGCGAGCGCGGGGTAGTGGAGGTGGCTGATCCGCGGGAACAGGTGGTGCTCGACCTGGAAGTTCAGCCCGCCCACGTACCAGGTGACGAGGCGGCTGCGCGGCGCGAAGTCGGCGGTCGTCGCGAGCTGGTGCTCGACGAACGCGCGCGGGAGCTGCGCGCCTGGCGCGCGGGGCGCCTCGAACTCCGTCCCCTCGACGCAGTGGGCGAGCTGGAACACGAGCCCGAGCGTGACGCCGAGGACGAACGCGACGAGCAGGTAGGCGAGCGCGAAGTGGAGCGGCGGGTGGAGCGCGAGCGGGAGCACGAAGGCCCAGCCGACGAAGCACAGCTTGCCCGCGACGAGCAGGACCGCCTCACCCCCGCGCGGGCGCGGGACGGCCTGCCCGCCGACGCGCCCCGTGTACCACGACCGGAAGTCGTCGAGCAGGATCCACTTCGTGGCGAAGAACAGGCCGAGGAGCGGGACCATGTAGAGGTGCTGGAAGCGGTGGGCCCAGCGGAGCGGTTGGCTCTCCGCCATGCGCAGGAAGGGTCCGGCGTCGATGTCGTCGTCGACCCCCTCCACGTTCGTGTAGGTGTGGTGCAGGACGTTGTGCTTGTGGCGCCAGAAGTAGGAGCTCCCGCCGATCGCGTCGAGCACGGCCGCCGCGAGGCGGTTCACCCAGGGCCGGCGCGAGTAGGCGCCGTGCCCGCCGTCGTGCATGACCGAGAAGCCGATCCCCGCGAGCGCGAGCCCCAGCGACCCGCAGAGGAGCGCGGCCGTCCACCACGTGCTCGCCCACAGCAGGAGCAGCGTGTACGAGGCCACGGCCCAGCCGAGGATCACGGCGCTCTTGGCGAGCATGGCCGCCCCGCCGCGCTCGTCCTGGCCCGTGGTCGCGAAGTACTCCGCGACGCGCCGGTTCAGCTCGCGGCGCAAGGGCGAGTGCGGCTGGAACTGCGGGCGCGCGTCGCCTGCGACGGCGCGCTCGGGGTTGGCGGCGGCGCGCTCGAGGACGGCGGCGGGGGCGGCGGAGGCCGTGGCGGCGCGCTCGGGGTCGGCGGCGCGCTCGAGGACGGCGACGGGGGCGGCGGAGGACGTGGCGGCGGGCTGGTCGTGCATGGAGTCATCCTCGCGGATCGGGGCGGCCTGCGCTCGTCACGGCCACGTCACGGCCGTCACCGCGCCGTCGGGGCGGACGCGGCGTGCGCCGCCCCCCAAGGCAGGACCGCGGACCGCCGTCAGCGCGGCCGGGACCGCCCGGGCTGGCGGCCCGCGGGGCGGCCGGCGCCCCTTGCGTGGCCGCGGCGATCCTCCCAGGGCGGGCGGTCGCCGGCCGGGAGGTCCTCGCCCGCCCGGCCGCGC
>JANJTH010000365.1 GCA_024711205.1 Planctomycetota bacterium
GGTGGGGGGGGCCCCCCGGGGGGCCCCCCCCCCCCCCAGCCCTGGTGTGTTGGTATGGGGCGCCCTTGGGCGCCCCTACACTCCTCAGTAGGTGACGAGCGCGCCGTCGCGCAGGTCGACCTTGACGCTCCGGCCCGTGACCGTGACCTGCGTCGAGCGGCCGTCGATCGTCAGCGTGTAGTCGCCGTCGACCAGGATCTCGAACCCGAACCCGCCGGCGGTCGCCGTCTGCGTCGTGATCGAGAAGCCCGAGGCGTGGGTCAGGGTGACCGTCACGTTGGGGCGGCCCTCGCCGGCCTCGGCGAGCTCGGTCCGGTTCACGTCGTTGAAGGCCACGCCGGTGACGAACGGCCGGTCGGTCTTCGTGCGGGCGAACTCCTGCACGCAGTAGTCGCCGCTCGCGAGGTGCTGGTAGCTGAGGCCGATCTCGCGGTTCGTCGAGAAGGTGTTCATGCCCATGATGATCTGACGGTGCTTCGGGATCGCGAGGCCCGGGTCGAGCAGGAACGTGTCGTGGACGCGCTCGGCCGTCGTCATGAGGTTGAAGTTCGGCCCGCCCTGGCCCTTGCCCAGGTTCTCGGTCAGGTTCACCGCCGGGTTCGTGCCGAACTGCGTGTGGAGGTCGTAGGCGGTCGCCATGATCCGGCCGTTCGCGTTCACGCCGTCCGGGTTCTGGTGCCCGTAGAAGCCGCGGGCGTGCATGTCGTCGACGTGGGCCTTCGAGGCCTGCGAGAGGAACTGGTTCGGGGTCAGCGGCGGCTGCGCGGCGATGTTCGAGAAGTCGAGGTTCGTCGGCCAGGTCCAGCCCAGGTTCGCGTAGATCGGCTCGTAGGTGGTCCGCTTCGCCTCGAGGCGGCGCTGCTCGGCGGGCGGGTCGCGGCGGGCGCGGTTCGCGCGCTCGACGAGCTCCTGCTCCTCGCCCGAGAGGTTGCCGATGTCGGCGACGCGGGCGAGCGGCCCGGCCGGCTCGAACGTGAAGGCCTGCGCGCGGGTCCCCGACACGCCGCCCGGCAGCGTGATCGTCACGTCGACCGTGCCCGGCGCGTGCGCGGGCGTCCGGCAGACGATCGTGTCGACCGACACGACGACGACCTGGGTCGCCGCGACCGCGCCGAACTCGACGACCGCGCCCTGCGCGAAGCCGGTCCCGCGGATCGTGACCTCGGTCTGGCCGGAGGCCGACCCCCGGTCCGGCGTGAGCGACGTGATCAGGTTGCCCTGGTAGGGGTTGCTGCCGTTGCCCTCGCCCTGCCAGACCCCGTAGCTGCCGGACGTCACGGCCGAGGTCGTGGCCTGCTGGCCGCGCCCCGAGTGATCCTTCTTCTTCGAGTTGCACGCCGTCAGGCCGGTCGAGGCGACGAAGGCGAGCAGCAGGGCGGTGCGGCGCATGGTTCCGTGTCCTTCCTGGTGACGACATACCCAGGCGCAAGCTCCGTGCCGACGTCTCGCCACGACATTGCCGTGACTTACGCGGTGAAACGGTTCAGGGGCGGACCGTGGAACGTTTCGCGAGAAACGGATGAACCGGACGGCGCAACCCGAGCACTCCCGTCCAGCCGGCGCCCGCGGGCAGGGTCGGTGACGGTTCGCTGACCGTGGGCGGACGGCTCGCCTCGTGGCGCTGAGGGCCGGTAACCGGTCAGGACCGCGCGCCGGCGCGCGAGCCCCGGGAGCCTGGGCGGCTCGTCAGCGCGCCAGGAGGCGGAGGAGCTCCACCTCGCCGAGGGCGAGCGCCCAGCGCTCGACGCCCCCGAGCGCTCGAGCGCGGGCCACGGCCTCCGCCGCGCCCTCGACGACGTCAGGGGGCGCGCCCGGGGCGGCGGCGATCTGGGCGCGGACCGCCGCCAGCTCGAAGGCCAGCAGGTCGGACGCCCTGGACGAGCCCGCCGGACCCAGGCCCCCCTCGATCCTGGCGGCCGCCTGCTCGAGGTGCCCCGCCGCGCGCTCGAGCCGGGCCTCGACCCAGAGCCGGGCCTCCCCCGTCGGGCCGGCGCGCCGCGCGAGCTCGGCCCGTGTCTGCTCGAGCGCCGGCAGATCCGCGTCGGGTGCCCGCGAGAGCGCGGCCCGGGCGAAGGCGAGGACCCAGGGCCTGTCCGCGGCCGCGGGGACCAGCCGGTCGATCGCAGCGACCACCTCCCGCGTGGGCGTCCGGGCGGCGGGGGACCCTTCGTGGAGCGAGACGAGCTGCGCGAGCGACTGCCCGACCTCGGCGTCGAGCCGGTCGTCGAGCGCGGCCGCGCGGGCGAGGTCCTCGAGGCCGTCCAGCGGTCGCAGGGCGACCCGGTGGCGCGACCGCGCGAGGAGCGCGACGCGGAGCGCGGCGCGGGCCTCGGCCTCCGGGACCACGCCCGCGCGCACCAGCTCCGGCGCGAGGCACAGCCGGGCCGCCGCCGCCGCTGCGCTCGCCCGGAGCAGGGCCTGGTCGTGGCGCCCTCGCGCGGGCGGCCCGCTCGCGGACGTCCACGCCCGGGACCCCGCGAGGACGGCCCGGACCAGCCCCGGCCCCAGCGCGGCCACGAGCCGGCTCGCCTCCGGGGCGCCGCCCTCCTGCTCGACCATGCGGGCGAGCTCGACGACGACGCGGAGGCGCTCGATCGCGAGCGAGGTCGGCCCGGGCTCCGGCGCCCCGGCGCCCGGAGGGCGCCCGGGCTCGTCCGTCGCGGCCGGGAGCTGCTCGGCGAGGAGCCCGCGACGGACCTCGCGGGACCACGTGCCGCCCAGAAGCCGAGCGCAACCGGCCACCCCGCGGCGCGCGGCCACGACGGCCGGGACCCCTGAGGACGCGGCCGCGCCAGCCCGGCGCGCCTCGGCCTCGGCCGCCAGGCGCCCGGCCTCGAAGGCGTCGCGGGCGGCGAGCGCGAGCCGCGCCGGGTCCTCGCCCCCGGGGTCCGCGGCGGGCTCGCCGGCGGCGAGCACGTCGGCCCAGGCGACGAGGGCCTCGCCGAGCGCCAGGTGGCGCTCGGCCCGCCACGGCTCGGCCCACGCGGCGCGCTCGAGGGCGAGCCGCGCGAGGTCCCGCCGACCGGCGGCGCCCGCGACCAGGGCGAGGGCCGACCAGCTCCGGGCGTCGCAGCGGTCGACGTCCACGGCCCGCAGCAGGCTCGCCACCGTCGTGCCCTCGAGCGCGGCCGCGCGGACGCGCGCTCCGGGCCCCGCCGGCGGGTCCGGGTCGCCACCCTCGAGGGCGCGCGCGAGCTCGAGCCGGAGGCGCGGGCTCTCGGGCGGCTCGGACCCGTCGAGCACGTCCCCCGAGAGCGCCTCGGGCGAGGCTCCGCGGGCGACGGCGCGCCG
>JANJTH010000409.1 GCA_024711205.1 Planctomycetota bacterium
CGGCCGGCGGCCAGCGCGCGCGCCGCGGCTCGACCGAGGGCCCGACCGAAGGCCTGTCCCCGCCCGCCCCGGCGTCGCCCGCGCCCGCGCGGCGCGGGCAGGCACGCCTCGGCCTCGCCCGCGTCCCCGGCGTCGCTTGCGCCCGGAGGGCCCTCCGCCGGCCCGCTCACGAGAACAGCGCCCCCTGCTCGGGCTCGCGCGCGCGCTCGAGCCCGAGCAGGTCGTAGCCGCGCGGGCCGAGGACGCGCCCGCGCGCCGTCTTGCGCACGAACCCGCGCACGATCAGGTACGGCTCGTAGACGTCCTCGATCGTGCCCTCCTCCTCGCCCGTCGCGACCGCGAGCGTCTTGAGCCCGACGGCCTGGCTCGGGGCCTCGGCGAGGATCGCCAGGATCCGCCGGTCGAGGTCGTCGAGCCCCTCCGCGTCCACGCCCAGCATGCGCAGGCCGCGGTCCGCGTCGCCCCGCGCGATCCGCGTCGCGCCCCCGGCCTGCGCCACGTCGCGCACGCGCGCCAGGAACCGGTTCGCGATCCGCGGGGTGCCGCGCGCGCGCTCGGCGATCACGCGCGCGGCGTCGCGCTCGATCGGGAGCCCGAGCACGCCGGCCGAGCGCTCGAGCACGGCGACGAGCTCCTCCGGCGCGTAGGGCACGAGCCGCTCCTGGATCCCGAACCGGTCGCGGAACGGCTTGCTGAGCAGCCCCGCGCGCGTCGTCGCCCCGATCAGCGTGAACCGCTGGAGCGGGATCGAGACCGAGCGCGCGTAGGGCCCCTCGTCGATCGACACGTCGATCCGGAAGTCCTCCATCGCGCTGTAGAGGTACTCCTCGACGTTCGTGCGCAGGCGGTGGACCTCGTCGATGAACAGGACCTCGCCCGCCCCGATCTTCGTGAGCAGCCCGGCCAGGTCGGCCGGCCGCTCGAGGATCGGCCCCGACGTCGCGACGAGCCGCGCCCCGAGGGCGCCCGCGACGAGGTGCGCGAGCGTCGTCTTGCCGAGCCCGGGCGGCCCCGTGAACAGCGTGTGGTCGAGCGTCCGCGAGGCGGCGCGCGCGGCCGCGATCCAGGTCCTGAGGTTCTGGACGACGCGGGCCTGGCCCACGAACTCGTCGAAGGTCGCCGGCCGGAGCCCGCGGTCGTCGTCGCCCGCGCGCGGGTCCGGGGCGACGACGCGCGCGGCGCGCCCGCTCTCCCCGGGGTCGGCGCTGGCCGCGGCGGACCCGCCCGGGACGGGCGCGGCGGCGGGCGGGTCGGTTCGGGCCATGGTCGGACTCCCCGGGGCCGGCGCCGTCCGGCGCCCGTCCCTGACCCCTCTACTCTATCGGCGGGTCCGACGCGCTCCGGCGACCGCGACCCCGCGGGCGCGGCGGCCGGCCCTCGACCGCGCCGTCCGGGGGGCTCGCTAACACCTTCCTGCGCAAAGGCCCCGGCGCCCCACCGTGCAGCTCCGCTCCCTGCGCGAGGGCCCCGTCCAGCGGGCTGCCCGACCCGGGCCGCTGCGCTTGTTCGCGTCGTAAGCGGTTGGTATACCGTCCGCCCTCGCGACGCGGCGCGCCACGCCGGCGCGCCGCGCACACCCAGACGAAGCCCCTCCGGAGACCGCCATGCTCCCGCTGGCCGCGTTCGACATGAACCTTCTGAGCTACGCCGCGCCCGTCGTCGGGCTCGCGGGGCTCGGCTACGCCGCGGTCCTCGCGGCCAAGATCAACGCCCGCTCCCCGGGCAACGAGCGCATGCAGGAGATCGCGAAGGCGATCCAGGACGGCGCGCGCGCGTTCCTGTTCACGGAGTACAAGTACCTCGCGATCTACGTCGTCGTCGTGGCCGCGGCGCTCGCCATGTTCCACGGGAGCGGCGGCAAGATCGCGGCCTCGTTCGCCTGCGGCGCGGCGCTCTCGGCGCTCGCCGGGTTCATCGGCATGACGGTCGCCACCCGCGCCGCGGTGCGCACGACCGAGGCCGCCAAGACGAGCCTCGGCGACGCGCTCGGCGTCGCCTTCTCCTCGGGCTCGGTCATGGGCCTGACGGTCGTCGGCCTGGGGATCGGCGGCCTCGGCGGGCTCTACGTCCTGTTCAAGCAGATGGGGCTCTCCGACATCGACGCGACGAACGCGCTGTTCGGGTTCAGCTTCGGCGCCTCGTCGATCGCGCTGTTCGCGCGCGTCGGCGGCGGGATCTTCACGAAGGCGGCGGACGTCGGCGCCGACCTCGTGGGCAAGGTCGAGGCCGGGATCCCCGAGGACGACCCGAAGAACCCGGCCGTGATCGCCGACAACGTGGGCGACAACGTCGGCGACGTGGCCGGCATGGGCGCCGACCTGTTCGAGAGCTACGTGGGCGCGATCCTCGCGGCCATGACGCTCGCCGCGGCCGCCGCGGTCGCGGGCTCGGCGAACCTCGGCAGCACGTCGTTCTCGTTCACGACGATCAGCGGCGGCGCGCAGGCCGACCTCGGGCTCCGCGCGGTGCTCCTCCCGCTCGTGCTCGCCGGCGTCGGGATCGTGGCGTCGGTCGTCGGCATGTTCTTCGTCAAGGCCGAGAGCGAGGACCAGCTCTCGCCCGCGCTCTTCCGCGGGCTCGTCGTCGCCTCGGTCGTCTTCGCGCTCGCGGCCGGCGGCGTCTGCCACGTGTTCGACGTCGCGATCGCGGGCAAGCCTGCGCACGGCATCTACGGCTCGATCGTGTTCGGGCTCGTGCTCGGGATCCTGATCGGCAAGGTCACCGAGTGGTACACGTCGGAGAAGATGCGCCACGCGCAGGGGATCGCCGAGCAGTCGCGCACGGGCCCGGCGACGAACATCATCGCGGGCCTCGCGGTCGGCATGGAGTCGACCGTGATCCCGGTCCTCCTGATCTGCGTCGCCGTGTTCGGCGCCTACAAGATGGCCGGCCTGTACGGGATCGCGATCGCCGCGGTCGGCATGCTCTCGACGCTCGGGATCTCGCTCGGCGTCGACGCCTACGGCCCGGTCGCCGACAACGCGGGCGGGATCGCCGAGATGAGCGAGCTCGGGCCCGAGGTCCGCAAGAAGACGGACTCGCTCGACGCGGTCGGCAACACGACGGCCGCGATCGGCAAGGGCTTCGCGATCGGCTCGGCCGCGCTCACGGCGCTCGCCCTGTTCGTGGCCTACCAGGCGGCCGCCGGGCTCCAGTCGATCGACATCACGCACCCGAACGTGACGATCGGCCTGTTCCTGGGCGGCACGTGCACGCTGCTGTTCTCGGCGCTCACGATGAAGGCCGTCGGCCGGGCGGCCTTCGACATGATCGACGAGGTCCGCCGGCAGTTCCGCGAGAAGCCGGGGATCATGCAGGGCACGGAGAAGCCCGACTACGCGCGCTGCGTCGAGATCTCGACCGCGGCCGCGATCCGCCAGATGGTCGTGCCGGGCCTGCTCGCCGTCCTCGTGCCCTTGGCCGTCGGCTTCGGGATCTCGAGCGAGGCGCTCGGCGGGCTGCTCGCGGGCGCGCTCGTCACGGGCGTGCTGTTCGCGATCTTCATGTCGAACGCGGGCGGCGCGTGGGACAACGCGAAGAAGTACATCGAGGCCGGGCACCTGAAGGACGAGCAGGGCAACGTGCTCGGCAAGAAGAGCGACCCGCACAAGGCCGCGGTCGTGGGTGACACGGTCGGCGACCCGTTCAAGGACACCTCGGGCCCGTCGCTCAACATCCTGATCAAGCTCATGACGATCGTGGCGCTCGTGTTCGCGGCGCAGTTCCCGCGGAACGAGGGCGCGCTCCCGCCGCCGCCGCCGGCGGGCCCGCCGGTGATCGGCCCCGCGAACGGCGAGTAGCCCGCGCCCGCGTGCCCGGCCCGCTGCGCTTCCGCCTCGACGCCACGTGCGGAGGCGCCCGGGCCGGCACGCTCGACCTGCCCTCGGGCAGCGTGCCGACCCCGGCCTTCATGGCGGTCGGCACGCGCGGCGCGGTGAAGGCCTGCACGTCCGACCAGGTCGCCGCGACCGGGACGGGGGTGATGCTCGGCAACACCTTCCACCTCGCGCTCCGGCCCGGGGCGGAGGTCGTGCGGGACGGGGGCGGGCTCGCGCGCTGGAACCGCTGGCCGCGGGCGACGCTCACGGACTCGGGCGGGTTCCAGGTGTTCTCGCTCGCCAAGCTGCGGGCGATCGACGAGCAGGGCGTGCGGTTCCAGTCGCCCTACGACGGGGCGACGCTCGAGCTGACGCCCGAGCGCTCGATCGCGCTCCAGAACGACCTGGGCGCCGACGTCATCATGGCGTTCGACGAGTGCCCGCCGCTCCCGAGCCCCAAGGAGGACGTGGCCCGCGCCGTCGCGCGCACGACGCGCTGGGCGCGCCGGAGCCTGGACGCGCACCGGCGGCCCGACGACCAGGCCCTGTTCGGGATCGTCCAGGGCGGGACGTTCGAGGACCTGCGCGCCGAGAGCGCGGCCGCGCTCGTCCCGCTCGACCTCCCCGGCTACGCGATCGGCGGCCTGTCGGTCGGCGAGTCGGCGGACGACATGGACCGGACGCTCGACGGGGTGTGCCCGCTCCTGCCCGCGGACAAGCCGCGCTACCTGATGGGCGTCGGCAAGCCGGAGGACCTCGTGCGCGCGGTCGCGCGCGGCGTCGACATGTTCGACTGCGTGCTCCCGACCCGGAACGCGCGCAACGGCGAGGTGTTCACCTGGCCGCGCGGGCGGCTCCGGCTCAAGCACGCCCGGTTCGAGCGCGACCCCCTGCCGATCGACCCGACCTGCGACTGCCTGGCCTGCGCGGGCGGCGTCACGCGGAGCTACCTGCGGCACCTCCACAAGGTGGGCGAGATCGCGGGGCTGACCTACGCGAGCGTCCACAACCTCCGGCACATGCAGCGGCTCACGGAGACGATGAGGTCGCGGGTGCTCGACGGGACCTACGCCGCGTGGGCCGCGGCGTGGCTCGCGACGCCGCCGGCGGAGGGCGGCTGAGCGGGGGCAGGGGAGTTGGTCGGAGGGGGAAGCGCAGGGAAGCTCCGTTCTTCCCGTTCCCGTTCCCGTTCCCGTTCCCGTTCCCGCGGTCGTGCAGGGGCGTCGCCTCTTCCTGCGGCCAGGAGGCCTGCGAAGGCGGACGCGCAGTCGCAGGGCGGAGGCAGGGACAGAAGGGAAGAACGAAAGAAGGAGGGCAGGGGCAAGGGCAAGGGCAAGGGCAAGGGACGGAGGGGTGCGCTATCCTCGCGACCGGGCGCCGGACGCGCCGGAGGACACGTGGACCTCGACCTCAAGGACGTGATCTCCTGCCCGCACTGCCGCTACGAGTGCTACGAGGACGACCTCCAGGAGGGGCGGTGCCCGCGCTGCCAGCGGCCCATGCACCCCGAGGAGGAGGACGAGGGCGACGACGCGGGGCCCGCGCCGAAGGGGCCCGCCAGGCGAGGGCCCGCCGGCAAGGGCAAGCCGAAGGGGAAGTCGCCGCCCGGGCGTGCCGGGGCGAAGGGGCCCGGCGGGAAGGGGCCGGCGAAGCCGACGCCGACGCCCGCGCCGGCCAAGCGCGTCGTCCTCGACGAGCAATTCAAGGCGTCGGTGTTCGCGGCGCTCCGCAAGGCCGACGCGCCCACGGCCCAGCGCCTGTGCCTCGACAAGGTCGAGGGCAACGAGGAGCACGCGAAGCAGATCTACGGGCACCTGCTCGAGATCGCCAAGAAGAAGGGCTGGGTCGGGGTCGACGCGCAGAAGCCCGCGGCAGGACCGGCGCCCGTCGCCGTCGCGCCCGTCGCCGTGGGCCCGGCGCCGGGCGACCCGTTCGCGGCGGCCGAGGACTGCTTCCAGACCATGCCGCTGCCCTCGAGCAGCGACCCGCTCCCCCTGCCTCCCGGCCTCCTGGGTGGGCCGCCGGGCGGCGGCCCGCCGCCCGCGTTCGCGGCGACGGACGGCGCGCTCCCGCTCCCGCCCGGCCTGCTCGACCCGAGCCTCGCCTCCCCACCCGGCTGGTCGCAGGCCCCGCTCGCGGCGCCCCCGGGCGCGCCGTACGCCCCGCCCGCGGCGGGCTACGCCTCGGGTGTGCACCCGTCGGCCGCGGGCTACCCGCCGGGGGCCGGGGCGCCGGTCCCCGGCTACGCGTCGGGCGTGCTGCCGCAGGGGGCGGGCTACCCGCCCGGGGCCGCGGCGCCGGGCGCGGGCTACGCGTCGGGGGTGCACCCGGCGGCCGGGGGCTACGCCCCCGGAGGACCCCCGCCGGGCGCGGGCTACGCGTCGGGGGTGCACCCGGCTGCCGGGGGCTACGCGCCGGGCGGGCCCGCGTCGGCGCCGGGCTACCCGGGGGCGCCCGGGGCGGGCTACCCGCCGCAGGGCGGCCCGGGCTTCAGCCCGAGCGACCCGACCATGGCCTTCGCGCCCGGGTCGCTCGGCCCCGCCCCGGCCTTCGGGACCTCCGACCCGACGGTCGCGTTCGCGCCCGGGCAGGCGCCGCTCCTCGCGGGCGCCCCGCCGGGCCCGCTCGCGCCCCAGCCCGCCGGCGGGCCGGGGTCGGGCGTCCACGCGGTCCCGGCCCGGCCGGGGTCGGGCGTCCACGCGGTCCCGGCCCGCCCCGGGTCGGGCGTCCACGCGGTCCCGGCCCGCCCCGGGTCCGGCGCCCACGCCGTCGCGCCCCAGGGCCCCCCGCCCGAGCCGGACCCGGAGGAGCGCGGCTTCCTCGGGCGCGTCGCGACCGACGGGCGCGCCGCGCAGGTCTCGCTCCTGTGCCTGGCCGGGCAGCACGCCGCGGCCCGCGACCTCGCCCAGAGCATGCTCGCGCGCGACCCGTTCGCGGCCCGGGCCCACGCGGCGCACGGCGAGGCGCTCGCGGGCCTGGGCCAGGACGCGCAGGCGCTCCAGGCGTTCGGCAACGCGTGTCGGGCCGACCCGAACGACCCCGTGGCCGTCCGGGGCTACGCGCAGCTCCTGCTCCGGCTCGGGCGCGTCCCCGAGGGCGTCGCGGCCTACCGGCGGATCGTCGGGCCCGGCAAGGGGGACATCCGCGACGTCGTGGGGCTCGCGACCGCGCTCCGCCGCCTGGGCGACCAGGCCGGGGCGCAGCGCGTCCTCGAGGAGCTGGCCAAGCGCGACCCCCAGAGCCTCGAGCCGGTCCGGCAGGAGGGCGAGGCGCGCCTGGCCCAGGGCGACGTCGAGGGCGCCGCGGAGGCGCTCGAGCGGCTGCTCGAGAAGGAGCGCCCGCCGTACCTCCTCGCGTCGACGCTGGCCGAGTCGCTCGCGCCGCGGGCGCAGGCGAGCCCGCGCGTCGCGGTGGCCTGCGCCCGCGCGCTCCGGCAGGCGGGGCGGCCGCTGCCCGCCCTGCGGCTGCTCCGGCCGCTCCTCGCGCGCGCGCCGCAGGACCTCGAGCTGCGCCGCCAGGTCGGGCTCGCCTACGCGCGCCTCGGCGCGGGGCGCCTGGCCGAGGAGCAGCTCGTCGCCGTCGCGCAGGCGGGCAAGGCGGGGGCCGACGAGCTGCTCGCGCTCGGCGAGCTGTACCTCGAGCGCGGCGACGCGGCCTCGGGGATCCGCGCGCTCGAGCAGGCCGTGCGCGCCCGCGACGCCGATCCGGACGTGCACCGCGCGCTCGCGCGCGCGCTCGCGGCCCAGGGCGACCTCGAGGGCGCCGTCACGGAGCTGCGGCGGGCCCACGAGCGGGCGCAGGGGGACCAGGCCGCGCTCGAGGACGAGCTCGACCGGATCACTGAGCGGGCCTTCCTCAAGCGCGTGCGCCAGCTCGAGGAGCGCCTCGCGGGCGAGGAGGACGACCCCGAGGCGCGGCTCGCGCTCGCGGACGCGCTCCTCCAGCGCGGCGACGTCCCCGAGGCGGTCGCGCACATCGAGCGGGCGGCCGCGGACGCCGGGCAGGCCGAGGCCGTGCTCGCGCTCGTGCTGCGGCACCTCGACGACGCCGAGGCGCGGCGGCCGCTCGCGCTCGTGCTCGCCGCACTCGCGCAGGCGCTCGAGGACCCGGCGCCGGCCGTCGAGCGGGTCGAGGCCGTCGTGGCCGAGGCCCCGGGCGACGCGCCGCTCCGCCTCGCGCTCTACCGCGCCTACGCCGCCGCCGGCCGCATGCAGGACGCTGTGTTCGGGCTCCAGGCGCTCCTCGCCGAGGTCGGCCCGCCGCACCTCGGCGAGGCCGCCGCGCTCGCCGAGCGCCTGCTCGAGCAGGAGGGCTACGACGCGCTCGCGCTCCCGGTCGCGCGGGCGCGCCGTCGGCTCGGCGACGACGAGGCCGCGGCGCGCCACTACGCGCGCCACCTCGAGGCCGACCCCGACGACCTCGAGGCCCGGCGCGAGCTCGCCGGGCTGCACGAGGCGGCGGGCCGGCTCGCGGAGGCCTACGAGCTGCTCGCCGCCGTGCTCGCGTCGGGCGGCGGCGGCACGACGCCCGAGCTCGAGCGGCTCGCCATGCTCGCGCTCGGGGCCGGGCGGGTGCGCGACGGCGTGGAGCTCCTCAGGCGCGCGGTCGATCGGCACCCCGACGACCTCGCGCTCCGCCACCAGCTCGAGGCGGCCGAGGCGCGGCATCGCGACGACCAGATCCGGGCCCTGCGCGAGGCGAACCGCGAGGAGGACCGCCTCCAGCTCGCCGCGCTGTGCGCCGAGGCGGGGCGCAGCGACGAGGCCAAGGCGCTCCTGCGGGCGCTCGGGCGGCTCGGGCAGGACGAGGAGCTCTCGCTCCTGCGCTTCACGGCGGAGCAGCTCGCCCGCGCCGGCAAGCCGGCGAAGGCCGAGGCCGCCATGCGCCAGGTCGCGCGCGCGCTCGGCTACCAGCCGGCCTCGGAGCAGCAGAAGCAGCTCCTCTACCGGATCGCGCAGATGTACGAGCACGCGGGCGAGCGCGGCGGCGCCCGGCGGACGTTCCTCGAGCTCCACGCGCTCGACCCGGCCTTCCAGGACGTCGAGGCGCGCCTCGACGCCCTGAGCGAGGACCTGGGCGCGCACGCGGTGGGCGCCGTCGACGAGCGCCTGCTCGAGCTCGTCGACGTGGGCGCGCCCCTCGGGACGCTGTTCGACGTGCTCCAGGGGACCGACCTGGCGCTCGACGCGCGCATGCTGGGCTCGTTCCGCACCTCGGGCGGGTGAGGCCCCCGGTCGCGCGGGGGCGGGGCGCCGCCCGTGGAGGGCCCCTCGGCCCCGCCCGCCTTGGAATCGGCCCGGCCCGCTTGCTAAACTCCGGCGGGTCGGAGTCGTAGGGGCCGTCAGGACGGCCGAGGAGTCCGGATGCCTGAGGCCGCCGGCGAGCCTTCGCGGGTCTTCGTCATCGAGGATGACGCGACGAGCCGGAGGCTCCTGACCGACCTGCTGACGCGGGAGGGCTACCGGGTCGACGCCGCGAGCGACGGCGAGCAGGGCTGGGGCGCGATCTCCGCGAGCCCGCCCGACTGCGTGCTCTGCGACCTGAACGTGCCGGGCCTCGACGGGCTCGAGATCTGCCGCCGGCTCAAGGCCGACGAGGCGCTCCGCCTCGTCCCGATCATCGTCGTGACCGGCCAGACCGAGCTCCAGAGCAAGATCGAGGCCCTCGACGCCGGGGCCGACGACTACCTGACCAAGCCGATCAACGTGCACGAGGTCGCGGCGCGCGTCCGCTCGCTCCTGCGCCTGCGCCGGCTGACCCAGGCGCTCGAGAGCGCCCAGAACGTCGTGTTCGCGCTCGCGACGGCGATCGAGCACAAGGACGACTACACCGAGGGCCACGGCGAGCGCGTCGCGATCTACGCCCGCTCGCTCGCGGAGCACGCCGGGCTGTCGGAGGCGGAGATCCACGCCGTGCACACGGGCGGGATCCTCCACGACGTGGGCAAGATCGGCTGCCCCGACGCGATCCTGAACAAGCCGGGCCCGCTCACGCCCGAGGAGTTCGAGATCATCAAGCGCCACCCGCTCGACGGGTGGGAGATCTGCCGGCACCTCAAGTCGCTCGGGAACACGAGCCTGTGCTGCATCCGCAACCATCACGAGAAGCTCGACGGGTCGGGCTACCCCGACGGCCTCTCGCAGGAGGCGATCCCGCGCACGACGCGGGTCATGTCGATCGCGGACGTGTTCGACGCGCTCGCGACCGCTCGCGCCTACAAGCCGGCCTTCCCGACGGACACCTGCTTCCGGATCCTCCGCGAGGAGGCCCAGCGCGGCTGGTGGGACGGCGACCTCGTCGAGGCCTTCGTCGAGATGATGCGCCAGCGCGAGCTCGACCACCCGGTCAACCGGGCGAAGCTCGAGCCGATCCTCCACCGCGACCGGCGCTGAGGCGGACCCGGGGGGGCGCCCGCGGCCCGGCCGCCGGGCGTCAGCTCCCCTGCGCGACGAGCCGCCGGAGGCCCTCCACGCCGCGCGGCGGCGCCACGGCCCACGGGACCACGTAGGCCCGTCGCGCCAGGCCCTCGCGCACGCGCTCGACCTGCGCCGCCTCGAGGCGCGCGCGGGCGCGCAGGAGCGGGTCCGTCGGGCCCGCGGCCAGGAGGCTCGCGTTCACGACCCAGGCGTAGGGCTCGATCCCGGCCCGGCGGAGGTCCGCCTGGAGCGCCGCGGCCTCGGAGACCGGGGTCGTCTCCGGGAGCGCGACGAGGAGGACGCGGCTGTAGGCGGGGTCCTGCAGGCGCATGAGCGGCGTGACCAGGCGGCCCGGGGTCCCCGCGGCCCGCTTGCGCAGCACCTCGCGGTGGTAGGAGCCCGCGGCGTCGAGGAGCAGGAGCGTGTGCCCGGTCGGGGCGGTGTCGAGGATCACGAGCTGCCCGCGGGCGCGGTTCACGACCCGGGTGAACGCGTGGAAGACGGCCACCTCCTCGGTGCAGGGCGAGCGGAGGTCCTCGAGGAGGAGCGCCCGCCCGTCCGCGTCGAGGCCCCTTCCCTGGGTGCGCAGGACGAAGTCCGTGTAGGCCGCCGTCTCGGCCGCCGGGTCGATCCGGGACACCTCGAGCCCGTCCACCTGCCCCTCGACCGTGGCGGCGAGGTGCGCCGCCGGGTCGGTCGTGCTGAGGTGCACGGCGACGCCGCGGGCCGCGAGCTCGACCGCCAGCGCGGCGGCGATCGTCGTCTTGCCCACGCCGCCCTTCCCCATGACGAGGAGCAGCCGGCAGGGCGCGGCCTCGAGCTCCGCCGCGAGGGCCGCCAGGCCCGGCAGCGCCGGGGCCGCCAGCCCGGGCAGCGCGGGGGCCGCGGGCGGCTCCGCCGCCGGGCCCGGCGCCCCCGGGGCGTAG
>JANJTH010000473.1 GCA_024711205.1 Planctomycetota bacterium
GGCCCGGGCCCGGCGTCGGGGGCGTCCGCCCCCGCCGCGTCCCCGTTCGCGACGGTGTCCGCCGCGTCGCCGTCCGCGCTGCCTCGCGGGCCGCCGCCGCTCACGCGCTCCCCCGCGGCCGACCGGCGCTCAATACAGGGCCTCGAGCCGCGCCACGACGGCGCGGACGCCCGGGACGCGCTCGACGGCCTCGACGGCCCGCCGCGCGTCCTCGGGCGCGCCGACCCGGCCGCTCAGCGTGACGACGCCGTCGTCCCCGACCTTCGCGCGCACGAACACTCCGGCCCGCGAGAGCGCCCCGTAGACGGCCTCGCCCAGGCGCTGCCGCGCGCCGCGCGCCGCGCCGCGCGCGCACGCGGTCGCCCACAGGTCGCGCAGGAGCGTCGCGCCCGCGCGCATGCGCGCCCGCGCGAAGTCGGCCCCGCGCCGCCCGACCTCCGTTGCCTCGAGCCCCTCGGCGAACGCGCCGTCGCGGTCGAGCCGGTACAGGTCGGGCACGAGGGCGTGCGCCTCGCGGACGTGCGCCCAGAGCGCCGCCGCGTAGTCGAGGTCCGCGCGGACCGGGGCGGTCACCGCGACCTCGGCGGCGGCGCCCAGGCGGGCCACGAACGACGACTCGAAGCGCGCATGCGCGCCGCGCTCCGTCGAGAAGCCCTCGGGGTTCTCGGGGCCGCGCCAGCCGTCGTAGTGGATCGTCGTGTGGTGCGGGTTCGCGAGGTCGGCCACGTAGTGCCCGAGGACGCCGGCCGTCCACACGACGTTCTCCTCGGCCTGCGCGCGGCGCGCCGCGGCGTCGGGCGCGTCGGGGTCGAGCCGGACGAGCGACGCGACCGCCGCCTCGAGCCGCTGGCACAGCTCGAGCGCGCGGTAGGGCCCGAACCCGACCTTCTCGGGCGCCTGCCCGCCCTCGACGAGCGCGCGCGCATAGTCGTGGCGCGTGGGCGGCGGGTTCGCCGGGTCGACGAGCCCCTTCGTGAGCTCGAGGTCGACGAAGTGGTCGGGCCCGAGCCCCTTCGCCATGGCCACGAGGTCGCCCTCGCGCCAGCGGTCGGGCTCGGGCCCGAGGTAGGCCAGCCGCTCGACCGCCCGGCGCAGGCACGCGGGCGCGTCCCCCGGGAGCGCCTCCGCCGCGGCCCGGTTCACGCGCTGGTGCCCCTCGTCGCCCCAAGCCCACGCCGCGCGTGGACCCACCGCCCACGCGGCCACCGCCGCCAGCGCGGCCACCGCCGCCCTTCGGCCCCCCTCCGGCCCTCGCATGCCCCTCACGCCTCCGCTCCTGCCTCTTCCCGTTCCCGTTCCCGTTCCCGTTCCCGTTCCCGTTCCCGCGGCTCGCGCGACCCCCACCTGTCTCTTCCTTCTTCCCTTGCCCTTGCCCTTGCCCTTGCCCTCCCTCTTCTTCTGCTCCCTACCAGTCCGGCAGCATGGGCAGGACGAGCCCGTGCGCGCGCGCCGTCTCGACGGCGAGCTCGTAGCCGGCGTCGGCGTGGCGGATCACGCCCGTCCCCGGGTCGTTCGTGAGCACGCGCTCGAGCCGCCGCGCGGCCTCGGGCGTCCCGTCGGCGACGACGACCTGCCCGGAGTGGATCGAGTAGCCGATCCCGACCCCGCCCCCGTGGTGGAGCGAGACCCAGGACGCCCCCGACGCCACGTTGAGCATGGCGTTGAGGAGCGGCCAGTCGGCGATCGCGTCGCTCCCGTCCTTCATGCCCTCGGTCTCGCGGTTGGGCGACGCGACCGAGCCCGTGTCGAGGTGGTCGCGCCCGATCGCGAACGGACCGCACAGCCCGCGCGCCACGAGGTCGTTCAGCGCGAGCCCCGCGCGCGCGCGCGCGCCCTGGCCGAGCCAGCAGATCCGCGCCGGCAGGCCCTGGAAGGCCACGCGCTCGCGCGCGAGCCGGAGCCAGCGGGCGAGCGCCTCGTCCTCGGGGAACAGGCCCGCGACGACCTCGTCGCTGCGCGCGATGTCCGCCGGGTCGCCCGAGAGCGCGACCCAGCGGAACGGGCCCTTGCCCTGGCAGAACAGCGGACGAATGAACGCCGGCACGAAGCCCGGGAACGCGAACGCGTCCTCGAGCCCGTGCTCCGCGGCGTGGCCGCGCAGGTTGTTGCCGTAGTCGAACGTGACCGCGCCGCGCCGCATGAGCGCCGTCATGGCGCGCACGTGGGCGACGACCGAGCGCCCGGCCCGCGCGACGTAGGCCGCGGGGTCGGCCGCGCGGAGCGCGAGCGCGTCCGCGTAGGGGAGCCCGTGCGGGACGTAGCCCTGGAGCAGGTCGTGGGCGCTCGTCTGGTCGGTGAGCAGGTCGGGGACGACGCCGCGCGCGAGCAGGTGCTCGAGCAGGTCGACCGCGTTGCCGACCCAGCCGATCGAGACGGCCTCCTTCGCGGCCTTCGCGGCGAGGGCCTGCCGGACCGCGTCCTCGAGGTCGTCGGTGACCCGGTCCAGGTAGCGCGTGTCGACGCGCCGCTGCGCCCGGTCCCGGTCGACCTCGGCCGCGAGGCACACGGCGCCCGCCATGGTCGCCGCGAGCGGCTGCGCGCCGCCCATGCCGCCGAGCCCGCCCGTGACGATCAGCCGCCCGGCCAGGTCGCCGCCGAAGTGCTGGCGCCCGGCCTCGACGAACGTCTCGTAGGTGCCCTGCACGATCCCCTGCGTGCCGATGTAGATCCACGAGCCGGCGGTCATCTGCCCGTACATGATCAGGCCCTTGGCCTCGAGCCGCCGGAACTCGTCCCAGGTCGCCCAGCGCGGCACGAGGTGGCTGTTCGCGAGCAGGACGCGCGGCGCGTCGGCGTGCGTGCGGAACACGCCGACGGGCTTGCCCGACTGCACGAGCAGCGTCTCGTCGGGCGCGAGCGCGCGCAGGCTCCGCACGATCGCCTCGAACGCCTCCCACGAGCGCGCGGCCCGGCCGCTCCCCCCGTAGACGACGAGGTTCGCCGGGTCCTCGGCGACCTCGGGGTCGAGGTTGTTCATGAGCAGCCGGAGCGCACCCTCGGCCTGCCAGGTCCGGGCCGTCAGCTCGAGGCCGCGCGGCGCGCGGATCACGTGCGGCTTGAGCGAGGTCACGGGGCCCTCCTGCCGCGGGCCGGCCTCGGGGCGGGCCCGCGGGGAGAAGGTAACCGGAGGGATCCGCCGGCAGCCTCCCGCCGTGGGCGCGCCCGCGTCAGCGCCCGGGCGGGGCGGCGGCGGAGGCGGCGGCCGCGGCCTCCGCCTCCGCCGCCGTGAACGCCCGGTCGTGGAGCGCGACCGCCCGCAGGGTCCCCGAGGGCCCGAACCACCCGGCGGGCGCCGACGGCCAGCCCGAGGCCGCGCCGCCGCCGAGGACGACGAGCGGGGCCTCGACGAGCGGCGCCCAGCCCTCGCCGCCCGGAGGCTTCGTCGACGAGGCCTCGAGCCGGCCGTCGACGAACAGGTGGTCCGGGCCCGGGCCCCCGGCGACCACGAGGAGGTGATGCTCCCGTCCGTCGAGGAGCGGCGTCGCCCCCTCGAGCGGGGCGGGCGGTCCCTCGCGCAGCCGCGCGCGCGCCCGCCCGTCCGCGCCCACGTAGACGAGGGGGCGGGCCCCCTCCGCGCGGCCGAGCGTCGCCGCCACGCCGACGAGCACGCCCGGGCGCTCGAGGCGGCAGCGCAGCTCGACGGTCCGCGGGCCGCCGGGGCGCGGGAGCGCGGCCGCCCACGGCGCCGTGACCGCGTCGTCGGGCGCGCCCCCGAGGGGGATCGGGCGCAGGCGCAGCCAGGGCATGAGCGCGGTCGCCGCGCGGTCGCGGCGGACGTGCAGCTCGAAGCCCGAACAGGCGCGCCAGGGCACGAAATCCGCCGCGAGCGCGCGGCCGAGCGGGCCGTGGGGCCGGGGCGCCCCCGCGAGCCAGTAGCGCTCGACCGCGGGCGCCGCGACGAGGACCGGGCGCGCGGCGCGCGCGAGGGCCTCGACGTGGGCTGCCTGCCGCGGGGCGTCGAGGTAGGCCGCCCACGACGTGACGTTGTGGCCCGTGGACGGCGGCACGCCCGACCAGGGGTGCAGGCTCAGGACCCCCGGGCGCGTGACGAGCGCGTCGGCGTGGGCGTGGACGTTCTCGGCGAGCAGCCCCAGGGTCGCGGCGGCCGACGGGTCGACGCGGAGCCGCTCGGCGCCCGGGAGGTGGAGCGGGCGCGCGGCGCGGTAGGCGGCCCAGGCCCCAGGAGGCCACGCGACCTCGCGCGCGCCGAGCGCGAGGAGCGCCGCCGTGAACGCGACGCCGAGCGCGCGCCCGGAGGCGCCGAGCGCGCGTCCGAGCGCCCGGGCCAGGTCGGCGGCCACGAGGCACGCGATCGGGACGAGGCCGAGCTGGGCCTCGACGACCTGCCCGCCGGCCACGGGGTAGGCGAGCAGGACCCACACGGGCGCGAACACGGCGAGCGCGGCCCGCGCGCGCCAGGCCCGGAGCGGGAGGCGGCGCCCGTCGAGCGGCCGGAGGACCACCCACGCGAACGGCGCGGCGAGCAACGCCCAGCCGCGGAACGGCCACGCGGCCGCGAGCGCGAGGAGCGCGACCGCGGCGGCAAGCCGGGGCGCCCCGAGCGCCGCGGAGCCGCGCGCTCCGGGCCGGCCCGGCCGCGCCCC
>JANJTH010000498.1 GCA_024711205.1 Planctomycetota bacterium
GACCTCGCGCTCACGCCGCTCGTCCGGCTGCGCCGCGGGCTCGTGCTCGGGCTCCAGCTCGCGGCGCTGGCCGCCCTCGCCGCGGCGGCCGCGGCGCCCTGGGTCTCCGCCGCGGCGCGCGACGCGCTCGCGCTCGTGCTCGTCGTCGACACGAGCGCGAGCATGCTCGCCCGCGACGAGGCGGACGGCGCGCGCCGGCTCGACGTCGCGCGGCAGGCCGCCCTCGAGCTCGTGGCCGGGCTCGGTGACGGCGACGCCGCCACCCTCGTCGTCGCGGACCGCGGCGCGCGCACGGTGGTCCCCTGGACGAGCGACCTGGGCGCGGTCCGGCGCGCGCTCGAGCGGCTCGAGGCGCGCCACCTGGGCACGGACCTCGACGACGCGCTCGCGCTCGCCGCGGGCGCCGTCGCGACCGCGCCCGCGGGTCCGGTCGTCCACGTCCTGAGCGACGGCGCCCGCCCCGCGGGGCCCGCGCGCCTCGGCGCGCCGCTCCGCTGGATCCGCGTGGGGACGACCGGCGAGAACCTCGCGCTCGTCGCGGCGGGGCTGCGCCCGCGCGGGACGACCGAGCCGGTGTGGGAGGTCTTCGCGAGCGTGCTCAACGCGGGCGCGGCCCCGCGCGAGGTCGTGCTCGGGCTCGAGCGGGACGGGCTCCCGCTCGCGGCGCGGCGCGTGGCCGTGCCCGCGGGCGGCGAGCGGGTCGTCACGATCGAGGCCCGGCTCCTCCCCGGCCCGGTCTCGCTCCGCCTGCGCGGGCTCGACGGGCGCCCGCCCGACGCGCAGCCCACGGACGACGTCGTGCACCTGCTCGTCCCGCGCGACACGGCGACGCCGGTCGGCCTGGCGGCCGCCGCCCCGGCCCCGGCCCTGGCGCGGGCCCTCGACGCCGCGGGCGCGCGCGTGCGGGCCCTCCGCACGGACGACCTGGCCGGCGCGAGCGACCCCGGGCTCCGGCTCGTCGTCTACGTGGGCGCAGCCCCGCCGCGGCTCCCGCCGCGCGACGTGCTGCTCGTCGCCCCGCCGGGCGACGTCGGCCCCGCGCGGCGCGCGGGCGAGGTCGAGGGGCCGCTCCGCGTCGTCGGCTGGGACCGCGACGACCCGCTCCTGCGCTGGGCGGACCTCGACGACGTCACCGTCGCGCGCGCGGCGCGCCTCGAGCTCGGGCCGGGGGCGCGCGCGCTCGTGCAGGGCGAGGCCCCCGACGGCGCGCAGGTCCCGCTCGTCGTCGCGTGGCACGACGGCCCGGCGCGGCGCGTGCTCGTCGCGTTCGACCCCGGCGAGAGCACGTGGCCGCTGCGCGCGAGCTTCCCGATCTTCGTCCGCGCCTGCCTCGTCGAGGCCGCCGCGCGCGACCCGCTCCTCGGGACCCGCCCCGCGGGCGAGCCGGTCCTCGTGCCCGTCGCGCCCGGCGTCGCGACGCTCGAGGTGACCCGCCCCGACGGGCGCGTCGACCGCGTGGCCGCGCGCGACGGCCTCGCCGTCTACGGCGACACGGACCGGGCCGGGGTCTACGTCGCGCGGGCAGGCGGGCGCGAGGAGCGGTTCTCCGTCGCGCTCCTCGACGCGCTCGAGGCCCGGCTCGCGCCGGGCGAGCGCCTGGGCGCCGTCGACCCGGCCGGGCCCGGGGACGAGGGCCCGCGCCGGCGGGCCCTCGACCTGGCGCCCTGGCTCGCGCTCGCGGCGCTCGGGCTGCTCGCGCTCGAGGCGGCGGCCTACCACCGGCGCTGGTGACCCGGCCCGTCGCGCGCCGCGCGGCGCGCGGGCGCGAGGCGGCGTAGACTCCCGGGCGGGGAGGTCGGCGTGTCGAGGGCGCCCCGCCGTGTCCTGGTCTCGGCGAAGGCGGCGCTCGGCCTCGCGCTCGTCGCGGGGCTCGCCGCCCCCGCCCTCCCCGCGCAGGAGCCCGCGGCCGAGGCCCCCGGCGACCCGCCGCGCACGCAGCACGCGCGCGAGCTGCGGAGCCTGATCCGCGACCTGGGCGCCGACGACTTCGCGACGCGCGAGCGCGCGCGCGCGCGCCTGCTCGAGCTCGGGCCCGAGGCGGCGCCCTGGCTCGAGCGCGCCACGCGCGACAAGGACGCCGAGCGGGCCGCCGCCGCCGAGGAGCTGCTCGCGGCGCTCCGCTGGTGGATCCCCCCCGAGCTGCGCCCGACCGTGGGCGAGCTGCTCGACGACTTCCCCGGGCAGGCGAAGCCACGCCGCCTCGAGGCGCTCGCGCGGCTCGGCCAGCTCGGCCCGCAGGCCCGCGCCGCGGCGCGGTTCGTGCTCTCCGCGCTCCGCTTCGACCCCGACCCCGAGGTCCGCCTCCTCGCGGGCGAGGTCTACCTGCGCGTGGCCCCCGAGGGCCGCGGCGAGCACGACCGCCAGGCGCTCCTCGCGCTCGACGCCCCGGGCGAGCCGGGCCCCCAGGTGCGCTTCCTGCGCGCGCGCCTGCTCCTCCGGCTCGGGCGCCCGCGCGAGGCGACGGACGAGGCCGGGCAGGCCTACCTCGCCGCCCCGGGCGAGCCGACGCTCGGGAAGTTCCTGCTCGAGCTCCTGCTCGGGCAGGGCGACCTCGACGCCGCGCTCCCGGTCGCCCTGGACCTGGCCGCGCGGAACCCCGAGGACGCGCACGCGCGGGTGCTGCTCGGCGAGGCGCTCGCGCGCGCGGGCCAGGTCGAGGAGGGCCTCGCGCGGCTCGCCGCGGCCCTCGCCGTCCCCGGCGCCGAGCAGGACGAGGCCCTCCTCGTGCGGCTCGGGCGGGCCTACCTCGCCTGCGGGCGCCCCGACGAGGCGGACCGCGTGTTCAAGGCGGCCCTCGGGCGCTTCCCCTACAGCCGCCCGCTCAACGTGGCGCGGGCCGACGTGCTGCGCGCGCAGGGCGACGAGGCGCGGGCGCTGCTGATCTACCTGTCCGAGGTCCGCTACGCGGAGCCCGGGACCGCGGCCCTGGCGGAGCTCCGGACGCGGCTCGACGAGGTCCTGCGCGCGCGCGGCGCGCCCGCGGACGCGCTCGACGACGTGTTCTTCGAGGACGCGCGGCGCGGGCGCCCGCTCGCCGAGGTCCAGCGCGCCGTGGCCGCCTGGTGCGGCAAGCGGCGCCTCCACGACGAGGCGGTCCGCGCGCTCGCGCTCGCGCGCGCGCTCGAGCCCGGGCCCGCGAGCGCGCTCCTGCTCGGCGACGCCCTCGGCGCGGCCGGGCGCTGGGAGGAGGCCGAGGCCGCCTACGCGGAGGCCGCCCGGCTCGCGCCCGACGACCGCCGCCCGAAGGCGCGCCTGGCCGACCTGGCCGGGCGCCGGGCCGCGGCCGCCGGGGCCGACGTCGCGGGGGAGCAGCCGGCCGGGTTCGCGACGTGGGAGCGGCGGATCGGGCCCGACGAGCTCGCGCGGGGCGTCGAGGCCGCCGCCGCCGAGGTGCTCCCGCCGCCGCTCGTCACGGGCGAGCGCGTCGTCGTGCCGGCCGCGGGCACGGTCGACCTGCTCGGGCTCGACGCGAAGGACGGGGCGCCGGTGTGGCGGTTCCAGCCCGAGCCGCCCGCCGACGCCGCGGCCGGGGCCGACGCGGCCCAGGTCGGGCTCGAGCTCGTCGCGCTCGTCGAGCTCCCCTCGGCCGCGGTCGCGGCGCGCGCGCCCCGGCGCGCGCGCGACCCGCGGCCGGTCGTCGCGGCGCTCTACGACGTCTACTGGCGGCCGTCGCACCGGTCGTGGCGGAAGGCGCGCTTCGTCGGGCTCCACGCCTGGGTCGTCGACCCGCTCGACGGCGCGCTCCTGCTCACGCGCCAGCTCGACGCCGAGGCGCAGGTCGTCCCGCCCGAGCCGGCGGCGCTGCGCGCGCGCGTGCTCTGCTTCGCGAGCCCCCGCCCGCAGCGCGTGCTCCTCGAGCAGCTCGACCTCGTGCTCGGCCGCCCGCGCTGGCGCACGGCCGTGCCCGCGGCCGGGCTGCGGCGCCCGCTCCCGCTCGAGGGCGGGGCGGTCGTGGCCTGGCGCACGGGCGTCGCGCGGCTCGACGACGCCGGGGCCGAGGTGTGGCGCCACGACCGCGCGGCGGCGCCCGCGGGCCCCGAGGACGAGGCGCCGCCCGGGCCCGAGGGCGAGGCCGGGGTGGGCACGAGCGCCGTGACCACGGACCCCGCGCAGATCGGCGAGGGCGTCGTGTTCGGGACGAGCGACGGCTGGCTCGTGCGGCTCGACCTCGCGACGGGCGCGGCGACGCCGTGGGCGCGCGTCGGCGAGGACCGGCTCACGGGCGAGCTCGCGGCGCTCGGCTCGCACCTGTTCGTCGCGGCGCGCGGCGGCGCCCTCTCGGCCTGGACGCTCCCGGCGCCGGGCGCCGGCGCGCCGGCCG
>JANJTH010000524.1 GCA_024711205.1 Planctomycetota bacterium
AGGGCGCGGACCCGGCGGGCGTCGTGGCGCGGCGCGAGGCCGGCGCGGAGGCGGCGCTCCTCCGGCGCCACCCGGGCCCCGGCGGGCGGGACCGGCTCCGGCTCGTGTTCGCGTCCGGCCCGGAGCTCGCGGCGGGGCCGCTGGCCCGCGCGTCGGGCGGCGAGCTGTCGCGGCTGTTCCTCGCGCTCGCGGCCGAGGTCGGCGCGGGACGCGCCGACCTGCAGGCCACCCAGGGCGCGGGACGCGCCGACCTCCAGGCCACCCAGGGCGCGGAGCAGGGGCCGCTCCTCGTGTTCGACGAGGTGGACCAGAACGTCGGCGCGCGGCTCGGCGCGGCCACCGGCGCGTGCCTGGCCCGGATCGCGGCCGGTCGCCCCGTGCTCTCGGTCACCCACCTGGCGCCCGTGGCCGCGCGGGCCGACCACCACCTGCGGATCGTGCGCCAGGGCGGCCGGAGCGAGGTCGAGCGCCTCGAGGGCGACGCGCGCACGGACGAGCTGGCGCTCATGATCCGCGGGGCCCCGCTCACGCCGGCCTCGCGCGAGCAGGCCCGCGAGCTGCTCACCGAGGCCGCGGCCGAGCGCGCGCGCCTCGCCGTCGCGTCTCCGCCTGCCCCCGAGGCCGCGGACGGCCCCGCGGCCCGCCCGCGCGCCCGCCCCCGCGCCGCTCGAGCCCGCGCTCGCGTCGCGTCCTGACGCGACGGGCCCCCGATCGCTCGGCCCCGGGGGCGCCGAGCGCGCACCGGCGCCGAGCGCGCCCCGGCGCTCGCCCGCCTACATGAGCTCGCCCGTGACCTCGAGCTCCTCGTTCTGCGGCACGAGCAGGCCCATGCCCTCCCGCGCGAGCTCGAGGCTCGACTCGTACTTGCGCGCCAGGTCGAAGTGCACGTAGCGCGCCTTCTCGTGCTGGCTGTCGATGATCAGGTGCCGCTCGTTCGGGACCTTGAAGCCCTTCGACGTGGGCGTGTGCCCGCAGAGGAGCAGGTCGACCCCGAGCTGGTCGCAGAAGGCCTCGGCCGTGTCGGGCGCGTAGTCGCGGCCGTTCACGAGCGCCGCGAGCGCCTTCTGCCCCTGGAGCGGGACCTGGGGGCCGGTCTCCTCGAGGTAGCCGCGGCTCAGGCTCGGGATGAACGGGCGCTTCGGCGTCGAGTGCGCCATGAAGACCCCGTTCGGCGCGAACACGGCCGCGGGCATGCCGGCGATGAACGCGCGGTACTCGCGGAGCACGTCCTCCCAGCGGTCGCGGTACATGTAGGCCATGCCGCGGAACAGGTAGCGGTTGAGGTACTTCCCGCCCTTGACCAGCTCGCGGTCGAGGTGGACCGCGAGGTCGTGGTTGCCGAGCAGGTAGTGGACGCGGCCGGGGTAGCGGGCCTGGAGGCGGATCGCCTCGAGGATCGCGACGAACGAGAGGTCGCGGTTGTCGGCCGTGATGAACCGCGCGTGGACGATCTCCTGCACGATCAGGAACCGGTCGGGATGCTCGTCGAGCGCGGCCTGGGCGGCGAACGCCTTCAGGTTGTCGGCGTTGCCGTGGAGGTCGCCCGTGATCCAGACCTCGCCCTCGGCCGGGAGGTGGAGCGCGCGCCCGCGCAGCTTCGGGTCGGCGTCGCGGCCGGCGCGCGCGGCGCGCAGGAGCTCGATCGCCTCGTCGGCCTCGGAGACCTCGGTGCGGGTCGCGGCGGCGCGGCGCGCGAGGCGGCGGATCTCGTCGAGGCCCGGGTCGTCCTCCTGGATCTTGCTCGCGAGCCCGAGCGCGTGCTGGGCCTCGGCGCCGCCGTGGGCCAGGTTGTAGCTGCGGGCGATCTCGAGCGCCTTGGGGAAGCGGCGCCGCCGGAGGAGCTCGACGAACAGCGCGGTCGCGGCGCGCGTCACGAAGCCGTCGTCGAGGTGGAACTCCTTTGCACACTTGAGCGCGATGTCGGGGCGCCCCGCCTGGAGGTCGGCCTCGAACGCGCGCGCGGCGACGCCCTTCGCCTGCTCCTTGCCGAGGCGCATCTGCTTGACGACGCGGCGCGCGTTCTCGTACTCGCTCACGTCGCTCGAACGCCCTCTGCCCCGGGGGCCGGCCTGGCCCCCGGGGCAGTCTGGCATGGCCGCGCGCCGGGCGGGAGGCCCCCGGAGCGGTCCGGGGCGCGCGCCGCGCGATCAGAGCGCGAGGCGGGCCGCCGCGAGGACGAGCGGGAGCATGGCGATCACGAACAGGGCGGCCGGGACGAAGAAGAAGGGGCTCCACCACCAGGCGACGGTCAGGCCGCGCGTGCGCGCCACGAGCTCGGCGTAGCGGGGCTCGCACAGGGTCGCGGTGCGGGCGTGGGCGAGGACCCAGAGCTGGGCGCCCGACCAGGCCAGGCCGGGGACCGCGAGCAGGAAGGCGGCGCCCGAGCCGGCCAGCGCGAGGTTCAGGAGGCCGAGCAGCGCGCCGAGGCCGGTCAGGCCGAGCGCGATCAGGCGCGCGGGGCCCGCGTAGCTCCAGAGGAACTGGCCGAGGAAGAGCGGCCCGAGGCCGAACACCACGGCGAACAGGGCCATGACGCCTGCGAGCGGGACGCTGGCCGGCCCGGCGTCCGCCACGAGGATCGCGACCGACCCGAGCGCGCAGGCGACGAACGTGAGCAGGCCCTGCACGCGCCACCAGAGCGCGATCGCCCGGACGTGCCCCTCCCACGCGAGGTCCCGCTCCCCGCCGTGAGCGCGGCCACGGCGACGGTCGGACCGGGGCGGACCGGCCGGCGGGGCGATCGTGGGCGCCCGCGAGGTCCGCTCGACCGGGGGCAGGAGGTCGAGCGGGGCCTCGACGCGAGGCGCCGGGCGCGCCGCGGGCCGGACGCCGGCCGCCGCCGCGAGGGCCGCGACGGGCCGGGTCGCGGG
>JANJTH010000556.1 GCA_024711205.1 Planctomycetota bacterium
CCTGCGGCGGGCGACGCGCCGCGCGGGCGCGGCCGCGCGCCAGCGCCCGTGCACGCCGACGCCGCCCCGGTCGACCAGGACCCAGGGCCGTCGCCGCTCGCGCGGGCGGCGGCGACCCTGCGCGACGCCGTGGACCCCGTGCTCGCGCGCGCGCCGCTCGGGCCCGTCGAGTACGCGCTGAACCCGCTCGCCTACGCCTGGCCGATCCACCGGGCCTACCTCGAGCGCTGGGGCGCGCCCGGCCTCGCGGGCGGCGTCGAGGCCGTGCTGCTCGGCATGAACCCCGGGCCGTGGGGCATGGCCCAGACGGGCGTCCCGTTCGGCAGCCCCGACCTCGTGGCGGAGCTCCTCGACCTGCGCGGGCCCGTCGGCCGCCCGGCGCGGACGCACCCGGCCCGCCCGATCGAGGGCTTCGAGGGCCGCCGGACCGAGGTCTCGGGGCAGCGCCTGTGGGGCGGTGTCCGGGCCTGCTTCGGCGCGCCCGAGCGCTTCTTCGCCCGGTTCTTCGTGCTCAACTACTGCCCGCTCGTGTTCCAGACGGCGAGCGGCGCGAACGTCACGCCCGACAAGGCCCCCGCCGCGCTCATGGCGGGCGTCGACGAGGCCTGCGACGCGCACCTCGCGGCCGCGCTCGCGCTCCTGCGCCCGCGCACCGTGATCGGCGTCGGCAAGTGGGCGGCCGACCAGGCCGCGCGCGTCGTGCGCGAGCGCGGGCTGCCCCAGGCGGTCGGCCAGGTCCTCCACCCGAGCCCGGCCAGCCCGGCCGCGAACCGCGGCTGGCTCCCCGCCGTCCGCGTGCAGCTCGCGGCGCTCGGGCACCCCTGGCCCGAGCCCGCGTAGCCCGCTTCAGGCGTCCAGGTACGCCGCCCGCGCCACGCCGAGCTCGGCGGTCCAGCGCTCGCCCACGCCCTCCGCCTCGGGCTGGTTCGGGATCACGCGCGCGTAGAGCCGCACGGCGTAGTCGTCGTCCGCGGGCGGGACGGGGAGCGTCAGCTCGACCACCGTCTCGACGGCGCCTGGCTGCTCGGTGCCGGCCGTCGCGTCGACGATCTTCTCCAGGCCCGTCGCGATCACGTCGCCCGTGACCGAGTACCAGGCGTAGCGACGCAGCTCGAGCTCGAGCCGGCAGCCCCCCGCGTAGCGCGTGTGCACCGCGAAGCGCGCCTTCTCCTGGCCCGGCTCGACGACGATGTACCAGGGGTCCGCCACCCGCGCGCCCTTGCGCTGGCGCAGCCGCCCCGCCTCGTGCAGGAGGCGCGTCCCCCAGATGTGCCCGCGCACCTCCTCGACCCGCGGCTCGGGCGGCGGGCGGAACGCGAGCTCGAAGTCGGCCTGCATCTCGGGGCCCGGCTGGCCCGCGTCGGGGTCGAGCTCGATCCGGACCTTGTGGTCGCTCCCGTCGCGTCGGATGTTCGGGAACACGTCCCAGGCCCGGTGCAGGTGGAACCGCCGCTTCCCGTCGACCGTCTGGCGCGGCCAGGCGAGCAGGCCCTTGCCGTCGACGGACTTCTTCTTGAGGTCGATCCGTCGCTTCTCCGTCTGGCCGCCGCGCGTGACCGCGAGCTCGATCTTGAGCTCGTCCTCGAGCAGGTTGCTCACGACGACGATCGCGTCGTGGTTCGCGTCGTCGGCCACGGTCTCCTTCAGGTAGACGTAGACGTCGTACATCGCCTCGTAGAACTTCTTGATCACGTCCTCGGGCTTCCACACGTGGTCCTCGCCCCACGGCGTGTCCTCGAGCCAGTCGACGACCGGGTGGTCGAACACGATCATCATGAGGACGGCGATCCCGACGGCGAGGAGCGCGCCGATCCCGGGGAACACGATCCCCACCAGCGCGGCCACGGCCGCGGCCGAGTGCAGCACGATCCGGTCCCAGTCCTTGCTCTCCCAGGCGTCCGCGACCTCCATGGCCGAGAGGACGGCCTGGCACAGCCCGGCCAGCGCCCCGAACACCTTGATCTGCTTGGTCAGGCTCGCGGCGTCCGTCGCGAGCCCCGCCCCGCCGGCGGCCGCCTCGGCCGCGAGCGCGCCGTTCTTGGGGATCGCCCCCTCGACGAGCTCCTTCGTCGTGTTGATGAGCCCGAACAGGTCCTTCGCGACCGCGAAGCGGTTCTTCCAGGTCTCGCCCTTCCAGTCCTGCGAGGCCTTCTGGAGCGAGATCGCGAGCGCGACCGCGTCGAGCCCGAGGTTGAACCAGTTGCCGAGGAGCTTGTCCGGCTCCTCGACCTTCGTCTTCGACCACGCCTCGACGTCGGGCAGCGTGAGCTTGTTCTCGGCGATCTTCAGCTTGAGCCCGTGCGAGCGCATGCTCAGGTCGAACGCCCGCCCGTAGAGGATGTCCTGGACGTTGCGCCCGCGCGCGTCGAACACGCGCTTCTGGAGGAAGCCCAGCAGGCGCTTGAGCGCCCCGCTCGGCATGAGCTTCTTGTGGATGAAGGCGTTCGTCTGGTCGATCGACCACTTCGCGACCTCGAAGTGCGTCACGTGCGTGACGTTCGCGACGAGCTTGCCGATCGGCGCCGTGAGCGGGGCCTCGTTCTTGAGCGTGTTGAGCTTCCCCGCGAAGTCCCACACGTTGTCGAACGCGAGCAGGTCGGTCTTGAGCTTCGCCTCGTCGAACAGGCCGGCGAGGAACGTGCGCCCGATCTCGACCATGTTCAGGTAGTCCGTGAACAGGGCCGCCAGGTGGTCGACGTGGCGGTAGATCAGCACGCCCGGGTCGTAGGAGTCCTTCGCCTCGATCCCGTAGAGCTTCTCCGCCAGCGCGCGGTCGCCCTCGCAGATGTCGTGCTTCGTGTGCGCGTCCGCGATCAGGTGCTCCTGGAAGCTCTTGCCCTGCCACGCGGGCTTCTTGGTGGGCGACGTGATGAACTCGATCAGCTTGCGCGCCGCGTCCTCGGCCGCCTGCTGCGCGGCCCGGATCTCGGCCTCCATGCGGTCGATGTCGGCCTTGAGCCAGGTCGAGCTCCAGCCGGACGCCTGCGTCCCGTCCTGCCCGCTCGTCGCGAGCATGTTGGGCCAGATATCCGAGTCCTTGATCCGGTGCTTCGCCTTCGGGTCGGTCACGCCCTCGACGACGGCCTTGACGAAGTAGGCGGCGTGCAGGCGGTCCTTCCACTTGAGCCGGACGGCCTTCCAGTGCTCGAGCGCGGCGAGGTACCTCCGGCGGAGCGCGAGCGCCGTGTTGACCGGGCAGGTCTCCTTGAGGAGCACGCAGGGGAACGTGCCCTCGGCCTGGGGGGCCGGGAGCTTGAAGGCGAGCGACCGCCGGCCCTGCGCGCCCGGCATGGACTGGACCCACGCGGGGGCGCCCTTCGCCTGCTCGGCGGGCGTCGGCGGGCGAACGAGCAGGACCACGGCCACGACCGCGGTCTTGCCCTTGAGCGCCTGGGGCAGCGTCGTGGGCACGGGCGTCAGCCCGCTCGAGGTCGCGCTCTTCGTCGGCTTGAGCTCGTGCTCCCAGAGCGGCTCGGGGTCGTCCTTCGCCTCCTGCCCCGGCTCGCAGACCCGCACGATCAGGCGGTTCATGTAGTGGTCGCCCTGGAGCCCCCAGCGGAACGCGAGGTGCGCCCAGGCCGAGAGCGTCCCGCCGGCCGCGAGCGGGTCCGCCCCGTCGAGGACGGTCAGACCCTGGTCGCCCGGCCGGATCGCGGGCAGCGGGCGGTCGTAGCGCAGGCGGAGCACCGCGCCGCACAGGCGCCGCTGCTCGTTGCGCGGGCCGTCCTTCGGCCAGAGCGCGAGCTCGACCTCGAGGAACGTCGCCATCTTCGTGGCGGGGCGGAGCGCCGCGGTCAGCTCGAGCTCGCCCTCGCCGCCCCAGGCGTGGGTCTGCGTCGACACGTCGATCGGGTCGATCGGCTTCCCCGCGGGCGCGAGCGTCGTCGCCGGCATGCGCAGCCCGACCTGGAGGTCGTCGGGCCCGAACACGCGCCACTCGAGCCGGACCGGCGGCTTGAGCGTGCCCTGGACCTGCCCGAACCAGACCCCCTCGTGCGCGGGCTTGTCGGCCGTCCCGGCCATGAAGTAGCCGGCGTGGCCGCCGGGCTCGACCGAGCCGTAGGCGCCCGCGCGCCCGAGGAGCGCGTCGCCCTGCTCCTGGTCGACGACCTCGTGCTTCTTCTGGGCCTGGTCCGTGATCCGGTGCACGGGGTGGGCCTTCGGGTCCAGGCTCGTGAGCCGGAGCCGGGCGATCCCGATCGCCGTGACGGTCGCCGCGGCGACCTCCTGGCCGCCGCGGCGCACGCGCAGCGTGTAGGCGCCCTGGGCGCCCGGGGGGGCCGTGGCCGGGTCGAGCGCGACCTGCCCGCGCTCGTCGGCGAGGGGGACGGCCTTGCCGCTCGGGTCGAGCAGGAGCCCTTCGGCGGGGCCGCGCACCGTCCACTCGAGCCGGAGCGTCCAGCCCAGGTGCACGACGACGTTCGTCGCCGGCTTCGACGGCTTGGGCTGGGCGGGCGGCTTCCAGTACAGCCACTTCGTGGGCGGGACCGCGACGCCCATGAACCGGACGATCCGCGGCCGGCGCGGCGCCGCGGGGAGCGACACGGCGGGCGCGCCCGTGAGCTCGAACGCGACCTGCCGCGCGTGGTCGTCGGTCCCGTCCGCCTCGGGGTCGTGGAGGTCGAGGCGGATGACGCCGCCGGCGAGCGCGGGCGCGGCCTCCGCCTTCGCGAGCGCCCCGTAGGTGCAGAGCACGTGCAGCTCGAGCTTCCCGCCTGCGAGCGCGACGCCGGGCGGGAGCGCGCCCTCGCGCGCGAGCTCGACCTCGCGCGGCTTCGCGGCGCCGCGCGGCGTCCAGCGGGCCACGAGCCGCCAGCCCGCGCGCCCGCCGGGGTTCGCCCGCAGCGCGAGCACGTCGGCCGGCGGCGGGGCCTCCTCGTCCGCCGCCAGGCGCCGCGCGTCGTCGAGGTGCGCGACCGGCGCCGCCTTCGCCGCCGCGAAGGGCACCCCGGCGTAGGGCGTCGCCCCCGCCGGGCGCGGGGCGTCGCCCGCGCCCGCGAGGACCTCGAGCGTCGCGGGCACGGGGTCGAGCGGGACCTTCACGGCGTCCCCCGGGGCCTCGGCCGCCGGAGCCGCGGGCGCGGCGCCCGCCGGCGGGGCGTCCGCCTCGCCGGCCGGCGAGCCCACGAACCCCTTCTGCTCGCCGCCGCCCGGCGCCGGCGCGGGCGGGGCGGGCGGCGCCGACTTGGCCTGGCTCGCGCCCGGGGCGACGGCGAGCGCCGTGCGCTTCTCGCGGTAGCCTTCCTTGAGCGCGACGAGCTCGTACGGCCCGGGGAACAGCTCGTCGAACCGGAGCCGCCCGTCGGCGTCGGTCTTGCCCGCGCGCGCGTCGAGCCCGCTCAGGGTCACGTCGGCCTCGCCGAGCGTCAGGTCGGTCTCGCGGTCGACGACGACGAGGTCGAGCGCGCCCGGCTCGAGCGTGAGGTCGATCGTGTGCGTCGTCTGCTGGCGCCACACCGGGTACTCGGGGCAGCCGGGCGCGGGGCACGGGTCGCGCGGGGGCGGCAGGACGCCGCCGGGGAAGAAGAACAGCTCCGCGCGGCGGTTCTCCTCGTGCGCGACGCCGTCGCCGGTCGGGACCTCGGGGTGGTGCTCGCCGCAGCCGTGGACGAGGAGCGTCGTCCCGGCCGGGAGCGTCGTCCCGTCGAGGTCCATGTAGGCGGCGACGAGCGCGCGGCGCGTGTTCGGCCCGCACAGCCCGTCGACCGCGAGCCCGGCGCCGCGCGCGTCGTTGGCCCAGCCCTGGAACGCCTCGACCGCGGCCCGGTGGCGCGGCGAGTCGACGCCGTCGATCGGCGCCGCGAAGAACGGCGGGCCCTCGGGCGGGAGCGCCGAGAGCATGTGCTGGTCCTCGCGCGTGCCCCACGGCTTCGACGTCTTGCCGGGCCCGTAGTGGGCGAGCCAGGCGTCCACGTCGTCGCGCAGGTAGGCCGCGAGCGCGTCCGCGCGCTCGACCGAGAGCTTCAGGTTGTGCGCCCCGGCGCCGGCCGTGTCCGCGTGGCCGACCGCGAGGATCGCGTGGCCCGGGTGGCGCTCGTACCACGCCTTCATGCGGCGGAGCCCCGGGGCCGCCTTCGGGAGCAGGAGCGCCTTGTCGGTCTCGAAGAACAGCCCGCGCAGGAGCCCGCGCACGATCCCCGGCGCGCCCTCGCCCGCGAGGGGGACGGCGCGGTACTTCGCCTTGCGGTAGACGTCGCAGCGCTTGGGCTCGGCGGTCGGGCCCGCGTGGCAGGCGAGCTTGGGCCGATCGGCCGCGGCGAACAGGAGCAGGTCGACCCGCGCGTCGGCCGCGGGCGCGTGGTCGTCGATCCGCACGCGGTCGGGCGGCCAGTGCCCCCCGCAGCCGACCCCGGCGGACGGGGCGCCGGCCG
>JANJTH010000564.1 GCA_024711205.1 Planctomycetota bacterium
CCCAGGCCGCGGGCGCCCCCGCGGCGGCGGGGGACGGGCCCGCCACGCGGGGCCACGCGGGCGGCGCCGCCGGGGACGCGCCGGAGCACGATCCGGACGACCTCGTGGCGCCCCTCCTGATCCGCTGGGTCGCCGCGTTCCTCGACCACGGCCAGGCCGGGTGGCCCATGCCTGGCCGCGAGCGCGGGCTCTTCGCGGCGACGCGCGACCAGCTCGCCGCGCCGGGGGTCCTGCTCCCCGCCTGGGCCGCCGGCGTCCCAAGCGAGCTCCGCGCGCTCGCCGCGCGGGCGGTCGAGCCCGAGGCGCTCGCGCTCGAGGAGCTCGCGCGCCGCGGATCGCCCGCGAGCTGGCCCTCGCTCGTCGCGCGCGCGCTCCTCGCGCTCCCTGGCTGGGCCGGCATGGTCGCCGTCCTCGAGGCCCGCCCCGAGCTCGCGCCGCCCGGGTCGCCGCGCCCGCGGCTCCTCGAGCTGCTGGCGCTCCGCCTCCTCCTGGACCGGCACGCCGCCGCCTGGGCCGCCCGCGTCGGCGCCCCCGCCCCGCCGCGCGGCGCCCCGGCGCCGGGGGAGGCCGCGGCCGAGGCGGGGGCCTGGACCCTCTTCGAGGCCGCCCAGCTCGCCGAGCTCCCCCCCTCCCGCCTCCGGCGCTGGCGCCCGGAGGAGGCGGCCCGCGCGCTCGCCGAGGCCCGGGCCTTCGACGACCTGGCCCGCCGAAGGACCTGGCAGCTCGCCTACGAGCGCCGCCACCGGCGCGAGCTCCTGACCGGCCTCGCGAGCCACCGCGACCTCGTCGCCCGCGGGCCCGCGGCGGGCCCGCCGCGGGTCCAGGCCCTGTTCTGCATCGACGACCGCGAGGAGTCGCTCCGCCGGCACCTCGAGGAGCTCGAGCCGGAGCTCGAGACCTTCGGCGCCGCCGGCTTCTTCGGGCTGGCCGTGCGGTTCCGAGGCGTCCACGACGCGGAGCACGCGGACCTCTGCCCGGTCGTCCTGACCCCCGAGCACGCGGTCGAGGAGCGCCCGCTCGACGCGGAGCACCACGCGCGCTGGCGGCGGCGTCGGCGCTGGCTCGGCCTCGCGCGCGCCGCCACCATCGGCCAGTCGCGTCACCTGCTCGGGGGCCTCCTCGGCGCGGTGGTCCTCGGGCCGATCTGGGCGGCCCTCCTCGTCGCGCGCGTCTTCGCGCCGCGCGCGGCCGCGCGCGCCGTCGCCTGGCTCGAGGGGGCCCTCTTCGCGCCGCCCGCCACCCGCCTGACCGCGCTGCGGCCGCTCGGGCGCGCCGCGTCCGCGCCGGACGCCGACGCGGGGGCCGAGGAGCACCTCGGCTTCGCGGTCGAGGAGGCGGTCGAGCGGGTCGGTCGCCTGCTCGAGGACTCGGGGCTGACCCGGGGCTTCGCCCCGCTCGTGGCCGTGTTCGGCCACGGGTCGTCGAGCCAGAACAACCCGCTCGAGTCCGCCTACGACTGCGGCGCGTGCGGCGGGCGCCGCGGCTGGCCGAACGCGCGGCTGTTCGCCGCGCTCGCCAACCACCCCGCGGTGCGGCGCGGCCTCGCCGCGCGCGGGATCGAGCTCCCGCCGGGCACGCACGTGGTCGGCGGATACCACGACACGGCGAGCGACGCCGTGCGCTTCTTCGACCTCGAGGCGGTGCCGGCCACGCACGCGGCGGACCTCCGCGCCCTGCAGGCGGCGGTCGAGCGCGCCCGCGCCCTCGATGCGCACGAGCGCTGTCGGCGCTTCGAGGGCGCCCCCCTCGACCTGACGCCCGCCGAGGCGCTGCGCCACGTCGAGGCGCGCGCGGCCCACGTGGCCGAGCCCCGGCCGGAGTACGGGCACTGCACGGTCGCGGCCTGCCTGGTCGGCCGCCGGCGCTGGACGCGCGGCCTGTTCCTCGACCGCCGCGCGTTCCTCGTCTCGTACGACCCGACGGAGGACCCCGACCTGACCCGGCTCACGCGCCTCCTCGGGGCCGTCGGCCCGGTCGGCGCCGGGATCAGCCTCGAGTACTACTTCTCGCGCGTCGACGACGAGCGCTGGGGCTGCGGGACGAAGCTCCCCCACAACCTCACCGGGCTGCTCGGGCTCATGAACGGGCACCAGGGGGACCTCCGGACCGGCCTGGCCCGCGAGATGACCGAGCTCCACGAGCCCGTGCGCCTGCTCACGGTCGTGGAGGCCACCCCGGCGGCCCTGCTCGAGGTCGCGCGACGGAGCCCCGTCATCGCCGAGCTGGTCGGCAACGGGTGGATCCAGCTCGTGAGCCAGGACCCGACGGACGGGCGCCTCCAGGTGCTCGAGGACGGCGGCTTCGTCCCGTTCGAGCCCGAGGCCCGCGCGGTGCCCGCGGTCCTCCGGTCCTTCGATCACCACGCCGGCGCGCGCGAGCACCTCCCGCCCGCCACGGTCCGAGCCGGCCTGGTGCCAGCGTGAGCGGCGGGGCGGAGGCCTACCTCGCGGCGCTGGCGCTCGCGGCGCTCGCCCTCCCCGCGGCCGGGGCCGCGGTCCTGGGGCTCTGGCTGCTCCTGCGCGACCCGCCGTCCGAGGGGCTGGTGGCTGGCCTCGCTCGAGGCTGCCTCGTGGGCGCGCTGGCGGCGACGGTCCTCCTGGCCGCGGGCATGGGCTGGGCCGGGGTGGGGCGATTCGTCGTCGACCTGGGCCCCTGGTTCGGCGCGGGGCACGACGGGGTGAGGCTCGAGCTCCTCGTCGACGGGCTCACGGTGCCGTTCATGGGCCTCGCGACGCTCCTGCTCGGCGCGGTGGGCCTGTTCTCCGTCCGCTACCTGCACAGGGAGCCGGGCTTCGCGCGGTTCTTCTTCCTCCTCCTCCTCTTCGCCGCGGGCGTCCTGCTCCTGGCCACGGCCGGGAGCCTCGAGCTCCTGTTCGTGGGCTGGGAGCTCGTCGGCGTGACCTCGGTCCTCCTGATCGCCTTCTTCCAGGGGCGCCCCGGCCCCGCCGAGGGCGGGCTGGTCGCCCTCGCCGCCTACCGCACGTGCGACGTCGGGCTGCTCCTCGCGGCGATCCTCCTCCACCACGGGGCCGCGTCGACGCGCTTCGTCGACCTGTTCCCGGGCCCCGGGTGGACGGACGGCCCGGCCGCGCTCGGGCCCGGCCTCGCGCTCGCCGTCGGGGGCCTCCTCGCCTTCTCGGCGGCGGGCAAGTCGGCCCAGGTGCCCTTCTCGAGCTGGCTCCCCCGGGCCATGGAGGGGCCGACGCCCTCGAGCGCGATCTTCTACGGGGCGCTCTCGGTCCACGCGGGCGCCTACCTGCTCCTCCGCTGCGGGCCGATCCTCGAGGCCGCGCCCGCGGTGGCGGCGGCCGTCGTCCTCCTCGGGGGCGCGACCGCGGCCCACGGCACGTTCGTCGGTCGGGTGCAGACGGACGTCAAGTCGGCCCTCGCCTACGCGTCGGCGACGCAGGTCGGCCTGATCTTCGTCGAGATCGGGCTCGGGCTCCCCCGCCTCGCGCTCGCGCACCTCGTCGGGCACGCCCTGCTCCGCACGCTCCAGCTCCTGCGCGCGCCCTCGGCGCTCCGGGAGCATCGGGAGGTGAGCGCGCTCCTCGGGCGCCGCCCGGCCCCGGCGCCGCACGCCGAGCTCCTGCTCCCGCCCCCCGCGCGCGCCTGGGTCCATCGGCTCGCGCTCGAGCGCGGCTTCCACGACGCCGCGCTCGAGCGGCTCGTGGCCCCGCTGCTCGGCCTCGCCCGCCGGCTCGACGCGCTCGAGCGCCGCATCGCGCCGCCGCCGGCGCCAGCCGGCGCGTCGGTCGAGTCGAGCCGCGCCCGCGAGGAGGTGGCCCCGTGAGCACGACGCTCCTGCTCCCCTGGCTCGCCGCGCTGGTCGCGGGCCCGGCGCTCGGCGCCACGATCGCGCGCCGGTGCACCTCGGGCCGCCGGGCGCGGGCGGCGGGCCTCGCGGTCGCGGGCCCCTGCCTGCTGGTCGCGGCGCTGCTCCTCGCCGCCGGCGGCGCGGGCGTCGTGACCGACCCGTGGGGCTGGCCGACGGAGGCGGGGGCGCGCCCGCTCCTCGGCCTGGACCCGCTCGGACGGGCCGGCGCGGTCGTCGTCGCGGCGGTCGCGTGCGCGGCGGTCGCGGCCGCGCCGCCGCGGGCGGCCGTGATCGCGCGCCTGCTCTGGCTCGAGGCCGGCGGCCTGCTCGCGCTCGCGGGCCTCCACCCGACCCTCGTCGTCGGCGGCTGGGCGCTGACGCTCGGCGTGGCCGCGCGGGAGGCGGCCGCCGCGCCCGGCGGCCGCCCGGGCGCTCGGGTCGTCCTCGCCTACCAGGGCGCGGCCTTGGCGGCCCTCGCCGTCCACCTGGCGGCGGCCCACTTGCGCGGGGCCTCGGGCGCCCCCCCCGGCCCGCTCGAGCTCGGCGCCCTCGTCGTCGCGGTGGCCGGGCGGCAGGCGCTGGCGCCGCTGCACTCGTGGGCGCTCGCGCTGGTCGAGGGCGGCCCCGGCGCGGCGGCCACCTTCCTGGGCGCGCAGCTCGGCACGGCCGCCCTCCTCCGCGCGATCGACGCGGACGGCCCGGGGCTCGCGCCCGCGCTCGCGGCGCTCGGCGCGCTCTCGGTCGCCACGGCGCTCCTCGGCGCCCTCCTCGGGCTCGCGCAGCGGTCGCCGCGGCGCGCGCTCGGCTGCCTGCTGCTCAGCCAGGGCGCGCTGATCCCCGCGGGGGTCACGCTCGCCCACGGCCCGGCGGCGCACGCAGGCGTCGTCCTCGCGTGGCTCGGCCACGGCCTGGCAGGCGCTGGCCTCCTGCTCGGCCTCGACGCGATCGAGCGGCGCCTGGGCCCGCTCGACCTGGCCCGCTACGCGGGCTTGTCCGCGCGCATGCCGCGGCTCGGCGCCCTCTTCCTCGTCCTCGGGCTGGCGCTCGTCGCCCTGCCCGGGAGCGCGGCGTTCTGCGGCGAGGACCTCCTGATCGGCGGCATGATCGAGGCGCACCCCTTCGCCTCTGCGGCCCTCGTGGTGGCCGCCGCGACGAACGGCTACACGGTCCTGCGCCTCGCGCTCCGGCTGTTCTGGGGGCCTGATCGGGCGCTCCCGCCGGTGGGCGACCTGCTCGGGCTCGAGCGGGCCGCGCTGACCGGCCTCGTCGTCGCCGCCCTCGCCGCGGGCCTCCTCGCCCAGCCCCTGGTCCGGGCGGCGGGCGTCGACGCCGCGCCGGCCTCGACGCGCCCCCCCGAGGGGGCCCCGAGACCGCATGGGAGCGGCCCGTGAGGCGCTCCTCGGACGCCGCGCTCGTCGCGCTCGTCGTCGCCCTGGGCGCGGGTCCGCGCCGGGCCCGCGCGGAGGAGCCGCCGCCGGCCCCGGGCGCGCCGAGCGACCTCCGCGCCGAGCTCGCCCGCCAGGCCGAGGCGCTCGCGCGGCAGCAGGCCGAGCTCGACCGGCTCCGCCAGCGGGTGGCCCGGCTCGACGTCGAGGACGACGCGGCCGGCGGGGCCGCCCAGGTGCCCGCGCAGGGGCCCGCCCTGGCCTGGAACGAGCTCGAGGCCGGCGGCCTGCGGCTCCGGCTGTACGGCTTCCTCAGGGCGGACGCGATCTACGACGAGTCGCGCATGAACGACCCCCGCAACCCGATCTTCGTCCGGTCGGAGGACCCCGCCGCGCCGCCGGGCGTCGGGGCGCGCAAGGACCGCGGGGGCTTCATCGTGCATCCGCGCGCGACGCGGCTCGGGCTCGCCGCGGAGGGCCCCCCGCTCGAGGCGCTCGGCGGCGCGGAGCCCGAGGGGCGCGTCGAGGTCGACTTCTTCGGGCCCGGGTTCAGCGAGTCGCGGGAGGCGCTGCGCCTCCGGCTCGCCTACGTGACCCTGGCCTGGGGCGACCTCACGCTGCTCCTCGGGCAGGACTGGGACGTGATCTCCCCGCTCCGCCCGACGATCAACGTGGCCCAGGGCGGCGACCTGTGGGGCGCCGGCAACCTGGGGGACCGCCGGCCGCAGGCGCGCCTGCGCTGGACACCGGAGGTCGGCCCCGGGCGCCTGTCCCTCGAGGTCGCCGCGGGCATGACCGGCGTGATCGACGGGCGCGACCTCGACCCCCCGGGCTCCCCGGGGGCGGGGATCCTCGACGGCGAGAGCGCGCGCGTGCCCGGGCTCCAGGCCCGCGCGGGCTACCGCGTGCCGCTCTGGACCGGGGGCGAGCTCTGCCTGGGCGCGTGGGCCTGGGGCGCCTGGGAGCGACCGGACCGCGCGACGTCCGGGCGCCGGGACTACGCCGGCTGGGTCGCGGGCGGGGACCTCGAGCTGGTCGTGATCGAGCGCCGGCTCTGGGTCCGGGCCGAGGCGTGGGGCGGCGACCTGCTCGACGACGTGCGCGGCGCCGTGCTCCAGGGGATCGACCCCACGACGGGCCGCACGATCCGCGCGCGCGGCGGCTGGGTGGAGCTCGCGGTCGCGCCGCTCGAGCCCTACACGGTCATCCTCGGCGGCGCCGTGGACGACCCCTTCGACGGCGACCTCCCGCGCGCCGGCCGGGCCGCGAACCGGGTCGTCTACCTCGCGCAGCGCGTCCGCATGGGCCCGCTCGAGCTCGGCCTCGACCTCGAGCACTGGGAGACCCGGTTCGTGGGCCTCCGCGCGGGCAGGAACGAGCGGGTCATGGCCTACGCGGCGCTCGTGTTCTGAGCGGCGCGCTCACCCGCGCACCCGCTCCGCGAGCACCGCGGCGAGCACGTCGGGGCGGTCCGTCGTGATCCCGTCGACCCCGAGGTCGAGCAGCGCGCGCATGACGTCCGGGTCGTTGATCGTCCACACGTGGACGACGCGGCCCTGCGCGTGCGCCGCCCGGAGCAGCCCCGGGAACACGAGGCGCAGCCCCCGGTCGCGGTCGTGGTCGGACCACAGCGGCATCTGGATCACGCGGGCGGGCGAGCGGAACAGGAGCCGGGCCAGGCCGACGCGGGCGAGCAGGTACAGGTCGCGGACCTCGCGCCCGGAGAAGCTCGTCACGAGCTCGGGCGCGAGGCGGCGGGCCGCGCGCAGGAGCGCGTGCTCCTCGGAGGCCACGATCACGCGCTCGGGCGCGCGCTCGCGCACGAGCGCGACGGCGCGCGCGACGACCTCGAGCGGCGTCCCGCGCTTGAGCTCGACCGTGACGAGGTGCTCGGGGAAGGCCTCGAGGACGTCCGCGAGCCGCGGGATCCGCACGCCCCGCCCGCGGTAAGGGAACGTCCGCCCGCCGTCGGGCGTGAACGCGTGCCCCGCGTCGAGCGCCGCGAGCTCGGCCCACGTCAGGTCGGCCGCGACGCCGGGCCCGGGTCCGGCCCAGTCGGTCGTGCGGTCGACCGTCGGGTCGTGGAGCACGACGACCTCGCCGTCGCGCGAGAGGCGCACGTCGAGCTCGAGCACGTCGACCCCGACCTCGACCGCCCGCCGGAAGCCCTCGAGCGTGTTCTCCGGCGCCAGCCCGCGCGCGCCGCGATGCCCCGTGCGGAGGAACAGGCCCGGACGCAGGGAGTCTTCGAGGCGGCGGGGCACGGGGAGCGCTCGGTGTCATGGGCCGCGATCGCGGCCCACGCGCCCCAGGGTAGCGGGTGCGAGCCCGCGGCGGGACCGGCGCAGTCAGGCCCGACGCCGCCGAGCGCCCGTCCGACCGGCGGGGCGCGCCGCCGGCCCGTCAGCGGGACCCGGTGGGCGCCGGGCCCCGCCAGCCCGTGCGCCAGGCGATCGCGGCGCGCACCGACGCCGGGTCGTCGCCGAGGTCGGGCGGGCGCAGCTCGAGCAGGCGCAAGGGGCTGGCTCCTCGTTGCCGGGGCGCCACGAGCACCCGCCCGTCGCCCGAGCCGACGGCGGCGGCCTGCACGGCGGGGTGGCGGACCTCCGCGAGCGGCCGCCCGGTGACGAGGTCCCAGGCGCGCACGCGGTCCTCGTCGGCCACGAGCAACGTCTCCTCGTCGTCGCCGAGGCCGCAGGCCAGCGCGCCCGTGTCACCGACGGGGAACGCGCCCAGGAGGCGCCCGTCCGCCGCGCGCCAGCGCCGCGCGACGCCGTCCGCCGTGATCGTCACCAGCGTCGCCCCGTCCCCGCTCGCCGTCGCCGCCGTGACGCCCGACGCCGCCGCGACCGCGTGCGACTGCGCGCGCCGCTGCGCCGCCTCCGCGGGCGGGCGGTACTCGACCGGGTCGCCGGCGGCCGCCGCGGGGGCCGCCCCGCGCGGGGCCGCGTGCCACTGCAGCAGCGGCCGCTCCCCGTCCCAGATCACGACCGTCCCGTCGAGCGAGCCGCTCGCGAGCCTCCCACCGCCCAGGGGGACGAGCGCCGAGACGGTGCCCACGTGCCCGGGCAGCGGCGGGAGCCAGCGGCCGTCCTCGAGCGCGACGCGCGCGATCCGGCCGACCGGACGTCCGGAGCCGCCGTCTCGCTCGCCGGCGAGGACGACCCCGTCGGCCACGGCGAGGGTGTGGACCGGGTGCTCCAGCCCGTCGGGGCGCACGTCGGCGCGGACCGCGAGGTCGGCGCGCCAGCGCACGCGCCCCGCGCGCCCCCTCGGGTCGACCGCCACGAGCTCGAAGCGCTTCTCGGCCGTGTGCTGCACGTGGTAGTGGTCGAGCGCGACGACCAGGCCGCCGGCGCCCAGGGCGAGCGCCGTGGTGCGGAGCACCTCGCCGGGTCCGGCTGGCACCTCCCAGGCGAGGTCGGGCGGGCGCCCGACCTCGCCCCTGCACACGGTGAGGCGGTCGCGCGACTCGACCCAGGCGGCCGCGCCGTCGCCGAGCGCGACGGGGGCGCCCCCGGCGCCCAGCCGCGGGAGCCCGACCGGCTGGACGACGAGGCGCCCCTCGGCGCCGGCCGCGAGCGTCCGCCCGTCCGGCGCGACGGCGAGGGCGGCGAGCTCGCCGCGGAACGCCTGCGAGCGCGCGCCCGGCTCGGGCGCCCCGTCACCGACCCGGAAGGTCCGCACCGCGCCGCCGCGGCTCGCGACCACGAGCACCTCGGCGCCGTGGCGGTCGGAGCTGACGCCGAGGCGCTCGAGCGCGTCGCCGGCCTGGAGGAGTGACACGGGGCTCCGCGCGGCCTCCGGCGAGGACAGGTCGTGGGCGAGCAGGGCGCCATCGCGCCCGCTCGTCACGAGCCGGCGCCAGCCGCGGAGCCAGGCGACGCCGGTCACGGCGCCGAGTGGGTGCGGGACCATGCGCCCGACCTGCGCCTCGGGCCGCTCGAGCGACCACACCGCCACCTCGCCGTTCGGGTGCCCGGTGAACACGAGGCCCCCGGGGCCGAAGGCGACCGCGTACGCCGGCTGATCGTGCCGCCAGTCCGCGACGACCCGCCCCTCCACCTCCCACACGACCACGCGCCCGCCGTCCCAGGGCTCCCGGTGCCCGGCGCACGCGACGAGGTTCGCGTCGTTGGACCAGGCCGCGGCGGCCGGGATGAGCGCCTTCGCGTCGGGCGGCGCGCGCAGCGCGGTGGTCACCTGCCCCGCATCCACGTCGACGAGGAGGAGCGCGGGCTCGTCGCTCGCGACACGCGCCGGGGCGACCGCCACGACGGGGCGCTCGGGCGCCGCCGCCAGGCGCCCCGAGGCCCCGGCGACGGGGGCGCCGATCGGCCCGTCCGGCCCCAGCGCCACGACGCCGGCGGCGATCGACGCGACGAGGCGCCCGTCCGCGAGGTAGGCGCAGGCGCCCGCGGCGAGCTCGTAGGACCTGAGCGCTCCGGACGCCAGCACGGCCCAGCGCGCGCCGCGCGCGCCGGCGCGCCGGAGTCGGTCGAGGTCGGGCATGGCGCCGCCCTCCGCGCGCGGGTCCCCGGCGGGCGTGAGCGCCGCGAGGGCGTCCACGTCGTCCTGGGCCGCGAGGAAGGCCTCGGCCGCGAGGCGATGTTGCCCCAGGCCGAGCTGCCCATAGCCGCGCTCGAGCGCGGCCGCGAGGCGCGCCTCCCCCGCGGCGCGCCGCGCCTCGCCCTCGGCCCGGCGCGCGTCGCCCTCGGCGGCCTCGGCCCGGCGCCGCTGCTCCTCGGCGGCCATGGCCGCGTCCCGCGCCCGCGCGGCCTCCCCGCGCGCCGCGATCGCCCCCACGACGGCCGTCCCGAGCACGAGCCCGAGGCCCGCGGCCCCGACGCCCACGAGCCCGCGGTGGCGGCGGGCCCGGCGCGTGAGGCGCTCCAGGGTCCCCACCGGCCGGGCGCGGATCGGCTCGCCGTCGAGCCAGCGCCGCAGGTCGTCGCGCAGGTCGCCGGCGGTGTCGTAGCGGCGCCCGGGCTCCTTCTCGAGGCAGCGGAGCACGATCGTCTCGAGGTCGCGGTCGACCTCGGGCCGCCGCCGCCGCGGGGGCGTCGGGTCGGCCGAGAGGACCTTCGCGATCACGTTCATGGGCGTCGCGCCGGTGAAGGGCGGCTCGCCCACGAGGAGGTCGTAGAGCGTCGCGCCGAGCGCCCACACGTCGGCGCGCCGGTCGACGCGCTCGAGGTCGCCGTCGGCCTGCTCGGGCGGCATGTAGGAGGGCGTGCCGAGGACCTGCCCCGTGACCGTGAGGCCGCGCGCGGGGCGCGCGGCCTCGCCCAGCTCCTTGGCGAGCCCGAAGTCGGTGAGGAGCGCGCGCCCGGCGGCGTCGACGAGGACGTTCGCGGGCTTGATGTCGCGGTGGAGGATCCCGCGCTCGTGCGCGAAGGCCACCGCGTCGGCGACGTCCCGGACGAGGGTCGCGGCCTCGCGCGGCGGCAGCGGGCCGTCCCGCTTCACGCGGTCCGAGAGCGAGCGCCCCTCGATCAGGTCCATGGCGAGGTAGTGGCGGCCCTCGTGCTGCCCCACGTCGTGGATCGCGACGACGTGCGGGTGCCGGAGCCGCGCCGCGGCCTGCGCCTCGAGGAGGAACCGCTCGGCGAGCTCGGGGTCGGCGCCGCGGGGGAGGAGCTTGAGCGCCACCGTCCGCCCGAGGCCCACGTGCCGGGCCACGTAGACGACCCCCATCCCGCCGCGCGCGAGCTCGCGCTCGACCTCGTAGGGGCCGACGCGGCCGCCGGGCCCGGCCTCGCCCGCGCGCGGCCGCTCCGGGCCGCCGGGCCCGTCCGGAGGCGCGACGACCGTGTCCGCGCAGCCGCCGGGCCCGGGGAG
>JANJTH010000572.1 GCA_024711205.1 Planctomycetota bacterium
GGGCCGGCGCCCCCGCCGCGCGGGGCGGCCGGGCCCCGGGGGGGTCGGGGGGGCGGGCCGCCGTGCGGGGGGGGGCCCCGCCCCCCCCGCCGTGCGTGCGCGGGAAGGCGGCGCCCGTCGCGGCCTCGACGGCGCGCGCGAGCGCGTCGCCGTCGCCCTGCGGCGCGGCGGTCAGGTCGGCCGCGACCCAGCCGGCGACGAGGGCCTCGTCCGCGAGGACCTCCCAGTGGACGGCCGCCCGACGGCGGTCGCCCGCGCCCTGCTCGCCCACGTGCCCGAGCACGTCGCCCGCGGCGACCGGGCGGTCGAGCGCGACGACGTCGCCCGCGCGGAGGCGCGCGAGGAGGGCCTCGTCGAGCGCGCCGTCGGGGCCGCGCAGCCAGCCGATCGCGTCCGTCGCGGCGTCGCCCGCCGCGAGCGCCGGCGCGTCGAGGTGCAGGACGAGCGACCACCAGGCCCGCCCGCCGAGCGCGTGCCGCGTGAGCACGAGGTTGCGGTGGCCGTGCGGGCCGAGCGCGAGCGCGGGGTCAGCCGCGAGTCGGGCCGCGACGACGGTCCCCGGCGCGCAGGCGACGACGGGCGCGCCGCGCAGGTCGGGCGAAGGTCGCAGGTGCACACCGCCGTGGACGACGAGCGACCGGCCGAGCGGGAACCAGCCGCCGGGGCCGCCCTCGACGTGCGCGAGGAGCGCGTCGACCGAGCCGGTGTCCACGGCGAGCCCCGCGCCCACGTCGACGGGCCACGACCAGGCCTGCGCGGGCGCCTCGGGCAGGTGCGCGGCGCGCGCGACGAGGCGGCGATTGGGGCCGCCGTCGCTCGCGGGCGGGAGGTTGCAGCAGCCCTGCCACCAGGCGAGGTCGGCGATCGCGGCGCGCGCGCCCGCGTGGTCGCCCGCGGCGACGGGCGCGCGCAGGCGGTCGTCGGCCGGGCGCGTCGTCCCGGCGTCGAGGAGGTCGCCGCGGTAGCGCAGGTCGACGAGCACCTCGGCGAGGCGCGGGTCGAGGGCGTCCCATTGCCCGCCCCAGTCCTGCTCGACCTTGGCGCGGGTCTTCGCCACGTAGTCGGGGTAGATCCGCGCCATGAGCAGGCGGCACTGATCGAGCGTGAGCGTCGCGGCGCCGGGGTTCGCGGCGACCCAGTCGCGGGCGGCCTGGCCGCGCCGGCCGGCGGCCGTCCCGTAGACGGCGGCCTGGGCGGCCGTGAGGCCGACGCCCGCGAGGTCGGCCTCGACCGTGCCCGCCGTCCGGCCGCCCATGTCGTAGCCGGGGCCGAGCGTCACGCCCGAGGCGTCGGTGCTGCTCTCCGGGACGTGCGGGCGCGTGATCAGGTGGGGCGCGCACCCGCCCTCCTCCTGGAAGGTCAGCTCGGAGAACGCCGGGAAGGCCAGGTCCTGGGTCATGGCGCCTCAGTCCGAGAAGGGGAAGGGCTCGAGGTCGCGCGCGACGAGGGCGACCTCCTGCCGCGGCTTGCCGACCGCCTCGACCTCGAGCGCGGGCGCGTGCCCGGGCTCGCCGTCCTCGCCCGTCTCGACGACCGCGAGCCCGGGGAAGGCGTCGGGCGCGATCGGGTCGCCGTCGCCGCGCACGAGCAGGAGCGGCACGAGCAGCGTCGCGTCGCGCGGGAGGCCGGGCGGCAGCGTCGTCGGGACCGGGACCTCCTCGCCGGGGCGGCCCGCGAACAGGGGCTCGACCACGACGTCGAGCCGCGGCGCGCCGGCCGGGGTCACCGCCACGTAGAGCAGGTCCGCGGGCGCCGGCGCGTGCCCGCAGGCGCGCAGGTGCTCGACGTGGTCGCGGTCGAGGGCGGGCGCCGCCGTCGCGGGCGCGGTCTCGGGGTCCGCGTGCGCCGGGTCACCCACGGGCCGGCTCGCCGGGTCGAGCCCGGCGCGCAGGGAGAACGAGCGGCGCGAGACCCGCATGGTGCGGGTCCGGTTCACGACGGCGGTCCACGCGGTCTTCTGCGCGCCGCAGGCGGGGCACGCCGCGCGGTCGTCGCTGGCCGACGCCCCGCAGGCGCTGCACGTCCAGGGCATGGGGCTCCTCTCGGGCGCGGGCCGCCGCGCGTCGAACGGTCGGCGCCGGCGGAGGTCCCGCGGGCGGACGGCGCGCGCCCGTCGCCGCGGCGCGGGAGTCTACCCGGGCCCCCGCGCCGCGGCGGCGCGCTCGACGGCGCCGCGCGCGGCCGGGTTGCCCGCCCTCGGCCTTTCGGGGAGACTCCCGCGCTCCACGCCCGCCCACGCGGCCTACCCCGAGGGGATCCCCCATGCGCTTCGAACGCCAGCTCTCGAAGGTCCTCAGCCAGGACGGCTTCCTCGCCGCGCTCGACCAGAGCGGCGGCAGCACGCCCAAGGCGCTCCGCCTCTACGGCGTGCCCGAGTCGTCCTACTCGGGCGAGGAGGCGATGTACGTCAAGGTGCACGAGATGCGCACCCGGATCGTCACGTCGCCCGCCTTCAACGGCGACCGGATCCTGGGCGCGATCCTGTTCGAGGACACGATGAACCGGCAGGTGCGCGGCAAGGGCACGGCCGAGTACCTGTGGGAGGAGAAGCGCGTCGTCCCGTTCCTCAAGGTCGACAAGGGCCTGGCGGACGAGGCCGACGGCGTGCAGGTCATGAAGCCCATGCCGGGCCTCGACGACCTGCTCGGTCGCGCGCTCGAGCACGGCGTGTTCGGGACGAAGATGCGCTCGGTGATCAAGCAGGCGGACCCCGTCGGGGTCGAGCGGGTCGTCGCGCAGCAGTTCGAGGTCGGGCTCAAGATCGTCGAGGCCGGGCTCGTGCCGATCATCGAGCCCGAGGTCGACATCGGCTGCCCCGACAAGGCCGAGGCCGAGGACCTGCTCGAGACGGCGCTCATGGAGCGCCTCGACGAGCTCGAGCCGAGCCAGCTCGTCATGCTCAAGCTCACGCTCCCCGAGCTCGACGGCTTCTACGAGCGCCTGGTCGAGCACCCCAACGTCGTGCGCGTCGTCGCGCTCTCGGGCGGCTACACGCGGCTCAAGAGCAACGCGCGCCTGGCGCGCAACCCGGGCGTGATCGCGAGCTTCAGCCGCGCGCTCACCGAGGGCCTCAGCGCGCAGCAGAGCGACGAGGAGTTCGACGACGCGCTCGACGAGGCGATCGAGAGCATCTTCGACGCCTCCCGGACGTGAGGGCTCGAGGGTGGCGGCCGCGCGGCGGCCGCCACCCTCTCGAGCTCGGAGGCGGGTCGGGCCTCGCGCGGCCCGGTCCCTCGGGCGAACCGCCCGAAGGACCTGCGGCCCGAGGCGCACCGCCTGGATCCCCCTGCAGGCAGCCGCGCGACAGCGGACTGCCGCCCCGGGCTCGGCGGCCAAGGCCCGATGCGGAGCTCGTGCTCGAGCCCCACGGCCGCGCCGGCTGCCGCGCGCGGCGACGCAAGGCGCCTTCGAGCCGGTCGCCGGCTCGACCGCGCTCTCCGGCGACGCCGCTGGCTTCGCCGGCGGCCTTCGCGGTGGGCTACCTCGAGGGCCCGCCGCGGACGTCCGGCGCCGGGACGACCTGGAGGAGCGCGAGACGAGCGATCCAGGTCCACGCGAGGAGCCCGAGCGCGCTCGCCAGCAGGCCCGGCAGGAGCAGCCGAGGCCCGTAGCGCAGGGTGAGCGCGTGCCGCCCCGCGGGGAGGGCGACCCCGCACAGGGCCTCGTCCACGCGCCCGAGGCGGACCGGCGCCCCGTCGAGCTCGGCCCGACGCTGCGGGTGCCAGGTGTCCGCGACGACGACGACGGCGGGCCACGGGAGCTCCACCTCCAGCTCGAGGCGCGTGTTCGACTCGGCGCGGACCACCAGGCGCGCGGGCGCGGGCGGGCCCGTCACGACCTCCGGGATGCCGAGCCTGCGCGCGTCCTCCAGGAGGGCGTCGTCCTCCGTGACCGCGAGGTCGGGCGCGCCGGCCGGTGGCCGCCCCCCCCGGCTCAGCGCGCGCGCGGAGCGGACGCGGTCGAGCGCCGTCGGGTTCGAGAACACCACCCGCCGGTCGTCGGCGAAGACGACGGGGAACCCCTCCCGCTCGAGCCGCGCTCGCACGCGCTCGACGCTCCGCCCGACCACGAGGGCACGGACGGCCAGCCGGTCCAGGGCCGCGCGATCGAGCGGCGGCGGGCGGTCGAAGCTGGGGGCGGCCCAGAACAGCGTGGGCGGGATCCCCAGGGCTCGGTTCACCATGCCCCGGAACCAGGGCAGATTGCTCGTGGTCATGGTGTCGGCCATGCGGAGCCGCAGCGCCCGGCCCCACTGCGGCCCAGGCACGTCGAAGTACCCGTAGCTCGCCACGCGCCCGTCGCCCACGTGCGCGCGGAGCGGCCGCAGATAGGCCGGCTCGGGGTCGAGGCGGTCGACGCGCACCGGGCGCCGGTGGTTCATGTGCAGGAGGAGCTCGAGGGTCGCGGCCAGGACGAGCAGGCGGACGCTGCGACGCGGCCACGACGAGACGGCGACCGCCGAGCCGAGCAGGAGGACGACCGTAAGCTCGACGTATCCCCGGAACGGCGACTCGATGGGCCAGCCGACCTCGCGCGCGAGCAGCCCGACGAGCGCGAGCCCTCCGCCCGCGTGCAGCGCGACGCCGGCCCGGGAGGGGCTCCCACGTCGCAGGCGGTCGACGCCCGAGGCCACGAGGACCGCAGCGGCCAGCCCCAGCCCCGCCCCCCAGAACGGCCAGCGGATCACCCGCACACCGGGGATGTCCATGAGCCAGTGGAACGGGGGGACCCCGAACATCCGGACGAGCGAGAGCGCGGCGATCAGCGCAGCGCCGCGCGCGACGGCCCTGCTCGGCGCGGCCTGACAGGCCAGCGCGCCGAACAGGATGCCGAGGTGGGTGACGACGTCGAACTCGCCCGTGTACGACGAGGCGTAAGACGGGACCAAGCCCGTGTGGGACTCCCAGAAGTGCTTCGGCGTCCAGAGGCTCAGGGCGTGCGTCCACGCCGCCGCGTCGAGGGCGCGCCCCCGGTAGTGCTGGAGGGTATCGACGAGGAGGAGGCCGTCGATGACCGGCAGCCAGAACCACGCCGTGAGGGCGAGGCCTGCGCCCGCCGCGAGGGCCTGGCCCAGGATCGCGCGCCGAACGCCCCCGGCGGGGGCCGCAGCGGTGACGATCACGTGCACGGCCAGGAGGCAGACGGCCTGCCCGGGGACGAAGGTCGCGGTCGAGAGCCCCGCGTAGGCGACGCCCGCCGTCAGGAGCGAGCCGCGGCTCGGCGCGCGCTGGGCCCGGAGGAGCGCCCAGAGCACGGGCGCCACGAGCAGGTAGGGTTGCACGATCATCGAGCCCAGGTAGGAGGTCACGAAGCCGTTCCACCCGTAGGCCACCGCGCCGGCCGCCGCCGCCAAGGACGAGGCGCCGAGCTCGCACCGGAGCGCGGCGTGGACGCTCCCCACCGCGAGCGCCAGCGCGAGGAGCGCGATCAGGTCGAAGGCGAAGGGCCCCCCCCCTGCGAGCGACGTCGCCAGCGAGATCGGGGAGAACTGCGCGAACGAGATCGACTCGGGCCCGAGGGTCCCGCAGCCGGTCCAGGGGTCCCACCATGGTGAGTCGCCCGCCCGGATGGCCACGGCTTGTGCGCGGAGCACCGACTCGTACGAGACGACGGCGGCCACCAGGTCCCCGTGGCCGTGCCAAGGCGCTCGCCCCTGCACCGAAGGGACCCAGTCCGCGGCGGCGGGTGCGGCGTCGATGAACGGGGCCAGGAGCGACGGCGTCAACGACCGACCGAGCACCAAGACGTCGGCGTAGGACGTGGCGACGAACAGCGCCCCGAAGGCGAGGCTCGCCCAGGGGCGCGGTCGATCCCGGCGACGACTCATGCGCCGGGCATGGTAAACGCCAGCAAGTTCGACGGCCCGCAGGGCGCCACGGACCGGCCCCGACGCCGGGCCGGGCCGAGAGCCGACGACCGCGGAGTGACCTGGCCCCCGGCCGGGTTCTGGGCCGCGGGGGGGCGCCGTATCTTCGGGGCTGCCGCACCCGCGGACGAAGGAGGGCCCCGGCCATGAGCCTCCCCGTGACCCGGAACCCGAACCTCGACCTCGCGCAGGCCGCCGCCACGGACGAGGCCTCGGCCGCGCCCGGGGACGACCCGCTGCGCGGGCCGCGACCCGCGACGTGGTGGACGGGGCTCCCGCCCGAGCCGGGGATGTGCCCCGGGGTGGGGGCGGACGGCCGGATCACGTCGCTGCCCCAGCCCGACCTCGCGCGCTGCGCGCGCGAGGAGGTGGCCGCGTACTTCGAGAACGGCTGGACGCTGACCGAGGTCCTGCTCGCCGCGCTCCAGGGGCGGGAGGCGTTCCTGCGCCCGCCGTGGCACCAGCTCCGCCACCCCATGATCTTCTACCTGTGCCACCCGGCCGCGCTGTACGTGAACAAGCTGCGCGTGGCAGGGCTCGTCGCGGCGCCCGTGGACGCCTACTTCGAGCAGCTCTTCGAGACCGGCGTCGACGAGATGAGCTGGGACGACCTCTCGAAGAACGACATGGACTGGCCGCCCCTCGAGGACGTGCTCGCCTACCGGCGGCGCGTCCACGACCTCGTGCGGGGCGTGATCGAGGCCCACCCGGGGCTCGCGCCGGGGCACCCGGCGATCGACGAGGCGCACCCGCTGTGGGCGCTGTTCCTCGCGTTCGAGCACGAGCGGATCCACCTCGAGACCTCGAGCGTGCTGCTCCGCGAGCTGCCGCTCGCGCTCGTGCGGCGGCCCGAGGCGTTCCCGGCGCTGCACCCGAGCGCGGCCGACCCCGGGCGGGCGGCGCCCGAGGGCCCGCTCGTGGCCGTGCCGGGCGGCCCGGTGCGGCTCGGCAAGCCGCGCGAGCGGCCGAGCTTCGGCTGGGACAACGAGTACGGGGCCCGCGACGTGCGCGTGCGGCCGTTCCGGGCCTCGCGGCACCTGGTCACGAACGGCGAGTTCCTCGCGTTCGTGGCCGACGGCGGCTACACGGACCCGCGCTGGTGGACGGCCGACGGCTGGACGTGGCGCCAGATGCGCAACGCGAAGTGGCCGACGTGGTGGGTCGCGGACGGGCCGGCGGGCCTGCACCGCTACAAGCTGCGCGCGCTGTTCGAGGTCCTCGACCTGCCGCTCGCCTGGCCCGTGTGCGTGAACTGGTACGAGGCCCGAGCCTACTGCGCGTGGCGCGGCGCGCGCGACGGGCGGGCCTACCGCCTCCCGACCGAGGCCGAGCAGCGGCTCCTCCGCCTCGGGGCCGCGGCCGCGGCGCCGCCCGCGGAGGACCCGGCCCTGGCGCGCTCGGGCCGGGACTTCGCGGCCCTGGGCGTGAACCTGGGCCTCGCCCACGGGAGCGAGTCCCCGGTCGACGCGGGGCCGCCCTCGCCGGCGGGCGTCCACGACGCGGCGGGGAACGTCTGGCAGTGGCTCGAGGACGACTTCAACCCGCTGCCGGGCTTCCGCGTGCACCGCGTCTACGACGACTTCAGCGCGCCGTGCTTCGACGGCGAGCACCGCATGCTCCTGGGCGGCTCGTTCGCGAGCACGGGCGACGAGGCGAGCCCGTTCGCGCGCTTCCACTTCCGCCCGCACTTCCACCAGCACGCGGGCTTCCGGCTCGTGGCCGGCGGGCGCGACGACGCGGACGGCGTGGACGGGCCCGACGGCGCGGGCGCGGACGCGACGTCGGGCGACGCAGTCCGGCTCGGGCGCGACGAGCGCGGGGCCGGGGCCTACGAGGGCGACGCCGTCCTCGATCAGTACCTGCTCATGCACTTCGGGGCGCCCGAGGACGTCATGCCCTACGCGGACGGGCCGCAGGGGGCGCGCGACTTCACGCGGCGCCTGGCCGGGCTGCTCGCGGACGCGGCGCGGGCCACGGGCGCGCCCACGGGGCGCGCGCTCGACGTGGGCTGCGCCGTGGGCGGGCTCTCGTTCGAGCTCGCGCGCACCTACGGCGAGGTGCTCGGCGTCGACCTCTCGGCCAGCTTCGTGCGGGCGGCCGAGCGCCTGCGCGAGGACGGCCGGCTCGCCTACCGGCGCCACGACGAGGGCGAGCTGGGCGCCCCCTGCGAGGCCGTGGTCGACCCGACGATCGACCGGCGCCGCGCGCGCTTCCGGCGCGCCGACGCCTGCGCGCTCCCGCCCGAGCTGCACGGCTTCGACGCCGTGGTCCTCGCGAACCTGCTCTGCCGGCTCCCCAGCCCGCGCGCCGTGCTCGGCCGGCTCGGCGGCCCGCGCGGGCTCGTCCGCCCGGGCGGGCTCCTGCTCGTGAGCACGCCGTTCACCTGGCGCGAGAAGTTCACGCCGCGCGACGCCTGGCTCGGCGGCCGCGTCGAGGCCGGGCGCGAGGTCCGCTCGGCCGACGCGCTCCGCGCGGCGCTCGAGGCGGACTTCGAGCTCCTGCGCGCGCTCGACGCGCCGTTCCTCGTGCGCGAGCACGCGCGGAAGTTCGAGTACGTCGTGCCGCTCGTGACGCTCTGGCGCCGGCGCTGACGAGGGCGGCGCGGGGCCGCGCACCGGGCCTCTGACGGCCGCCACGGCCAGCGCCCGAGGCGTGCGCGCCTCCCCGGCTTCAGGGGCGCGCACGCCTCGGTGCGCGGCGCGTGCCGAGGCGACCGGCTATGCTCGGGGCGGCCCTGTGGGCCAGGCAGGACGAGGTCCGTGGGTGCTCGGCGCCGGGCCGGACGTGATCTCCGCCACCTCGTCGTGCTCGTCGCCGCGTGGTCGAGCGGCTGCCGCGCCTCGTTCGAGGCCGCCCCGCCCGGGACGCGCTATCCGGCCCGTGACGTGCCGGCCGACTGCGCGTGGTGGCACGACGCCATGCTCCCCATGCCCCCCGGGATCCGGGAGATCGGGACGTTGACGCTCGGCGGCGCCTCCGAATACGACAGCGAGGCGGAGGTCGGCAAGGTCGCGGCCGAGTTCGGCGGCGACTACTGGCTCCGAGGCGGCGGGCGCACCCTCGAGGTCCACGTGCACGAGCGCACGGGGGAGCGCGTCGACACGTATCACTTCAACGAGTACGCCGTCTACCGCGACCTCGCGAAGGACGGCCAGGAGACCCACTCCGCCCCCGCGCTCGTCAGCGCGGCGCGCGGCTACCTGCTCGAGGACGCGATGCGCCCGGGGGCGCCTCACGGCGACCTCGCCGTGCGCCTGTGCGAGCGCGCGCTCCGGGTGGACCCCGACTACGCCGCGGCCTACCGATGCCGGGCGGAGGCCCTGCTCACCATGAGGTCCGCGGGGGCGCTCGAGCGGGCGCTGGCCGACCTCGAGCGAGCGCGCGTGCTCGAGCCGCGCGACGTCACGGTCCACCGGCTCCTGCACGAGGTCGGGCGTGCCATGGGGCGCACGGACCTCGAGGGCCCGGCGCTCGACGCGATGATCGAGCACGGGTACGACCTGGCCTACGCCCTGGACGCGCGGGCGCGCCTCCGCTGCGAGCAGGGCGACCTCGAAGGGGCGCGCGTCGACCTGGTCGCCGCGCTGGAGCACGTCCAGGCCGACCGACCGGAGCGGGCCGCCGAGCGCAGGGCGGTCGCCCTCGCGCGGGGCGCGCTCGTCGCCGCGCGGCTGGGGGCGCTCGAGGCGGCCAGGGGCGCGCTCGACCAGGCGCTCGAGCTCGACCGCCAGGGCGGGCGCGCGCGGCGCCCGCGGGTGGGCGCCTGGCTGCACGACCGGGCGCTCCTGCGGCTGGCCACGGGGGACCGGGAGGGCGCGCGCGCGGACCTCGACGCCGCCCTGGACGCCCGCCACGGGCGGGCCCGCGTCGACCGGGGCCTCCTCCGCGCGGAGGACGGGGACCTGCAGGGGGCCCTCGAGGACCTGCGGAGGGCCCGGAGCGAGCTGCGTCGGGCCGAGGTCGCGGCCGTCGCGCTCGGCGTCGCCCACGACCTCGCCGGTGACCGCGCGGCCGCCGAGGAGGCGTGGGCCTGGGCCCTCCAGCCGCCCGCGGCGGCGGCGGGCCGCGTCGAGGGACGCGCCGTGCGCCTGGCCCTCGCGCGCTACCTCGCCACGAGCGACGCGCCGGGCCGCCGCGACCCCACGCGGGCGCTCGCCCTCGCAGCGGAGGCCGTCGCACGCGGCGTCGAGCAGGCCGAGGCGTGGGACGCCCTGGCCGCCGTGTACGCGGCGAGCGGACGGCTCGACGAGGCGGCGGCGGCCGAGGCGCAGGCGCTCGCGCGCTGCGCCCGGGCGCTGCCACACACCCGCGCGGCCTACGAGGCGCGCCTCGAGGCCCTCCGCCGCGGCGAGCCGCTCCGGCTGCCCCCTCACGCCGCGCTGTGCGACCCCGCGCGCGCGTGGTCGCGTGACCCCTGGGACGAGCGCGCCGAGTGACGCGGCCCGCCGCGCAGCGCGGCCGCCGGCGGGCAAGGGCAGGGCCGAGGCGCGGCGGCCCCCCGCCTCAGCTCCCGTCGAACAGCGTGAACCGGCCGCCGGTCTGGTCGGCCAGCGCGCGGAGGAAGCGCGCGGCCATGCCCTTGTCCTCGACGACCTGGAAGGGGGTCGGGTCGCCGATCAGGAACGCGACCGTGTGCACGCGCACGCCGCGGCCCGCGTCCCAGCCGCGGGCCGCGGCGAGGATCTCGTCGGTGACCGTCCGCTTGCCCTGCGTCGGGTTCCCGTCGGTCAGGAAGTAGATCGTGTCGACGTCGGGCACGCGCCAGGCGGCCTCGAGCGCGTCGTGGACGTTCGTGCCCGTGTCGGGCGCGAGCCCGCGCACGAAGGTCAGCGCCTTGCGCTTGTTCGCCGTCGTCGCCTTGACGAGCTTGCCCGCCCAGGGGCGCACACCGTCCGCGAAGGCGATCACCTCGAACCGGTCGGCGTCGTCGAGCTGCTCCTCGATCGCGGCCGCGAGCGCCTGCTGCACGTACTCGAGCCGGGTCGGCGTCTGCCCGTCGCCCACGAGCAGCTTCACGCGCATGGAGTAGGACACGTCGACGACGAACACGACGGCGCTCGACTCGACCTCGCCGTAGATGGTCCGCCCGCCCGCCGTCGGCGCCGCGAGGCGCGTCACGGTCCTGTGCGGGTCGGGCCGCGCCCCCGCGCGGTCGCCGCCGGCCGCCGGTGTCCCCGGAGCCCCGCCCGCGGCGCCCTCCGGCGCGGGCCCTGGGGGCGTCCAGGCGTCGCGGCGCGCCGCCCACCAGGCCCCCCAGGCCGCGGCGTC
>JANJTH010000582.1 GCA_024711205.1 Planctomycetota bacterium
GCGGCGCTCGAGGCGCGCGGGGTCGAGGTCGAGGAGGTCCCGCCGGGCGCGGGCGGGCCCGAGCCCGGGCCGGGGCGCGTCGACCCGCGGGGCGCGCTCGACGCGCTCGGGCGGCGCGGGGTCCGCCACGTGCTCCTCGAGGGCGGGCCCGCGCTCACCGCGGGCTTCCTCGCGGCGGGGCTCGTCGACCGCGTGTGGTGCTTCGTCGCGCCCAAGCTCGTGGGGGGCGACGCGGCGCCCGGGCCCGTCCGCGGCGAGGGCGTCGCGCGCGTCGCGGACGCGCTCGCGCTCCTCGACCTCGCGGCGGAGCCCTCGGGCGAGGACGTCCTGCTCGTCGGTCACGTCCGCGTACCGTGACGGGGGGCGCGCCGCGCGCGCCCCGCGGAAGTCGAGCCGCGCCCGTGCGGCCCCGGGCCCGCGCGGCCCGCCGCCGGCGCCCCGCGTTGACACGAGGGCGGCGGCTCCCCACGATCGCGGCTCCCCGGAGGTGCCATGGCCCTGGCCGTCGAGAGCGCGGACGCGCTGCTCAAGAGCACGCCCCCCCACAGCGTCGAGGCCGAGCGGGCCGTCCTGGGCGCGCTCCTGATCGACGCGAGCGCGATCGACGACGTCGCGCTCCAGGTCTCCCCCGCGCAGTTCTACAAGGGCGCGCACGCGACGATCTTCGAGACGATCCTCGACCTGTACAAGGCCGACCAGCCGGTCGACGTCGTCCTGCTCAACGAGGAGCTCGCGCGCCGCGGGACGCTCGACGCCGTCGGCGGCACGGCCGCGCTCGCGGAGCTCAGCCAGGTCGTGCCGACGGCCGCGAACGCGACCTACTACGCGAAGATCGTGCGCGACCACGCGACGCGCCGCGAGCTGATCCGCGTCACGGCCGAGGTCCAGCGCGACGCGTTCGACGTGTCGGGCGCGACCGAGCAGCTCCTCGACCGCTCGGAGAAGCGCCTGTTCGAGGTCACGCAGAAGCGGATCCGCACGGAGGCCGTCCCGGTCAAGACCGTCGTCGAGGAGGCGTTCGAGCGCCTGCGGACGCTCAAGGAGGGCGGGGGCGTCACGGGCATCCCGAGCGGGTTCGTCGACGTGGACGAGCTCACGCAGGGCTTCCAGCCGGGCGAGATGACGATCCTCGCGGCGCGGCCCTCCATGGGCAAGACGAGCCTCGCGCTCAACTTCCTCCGCAACGTGACGATCTACCAGGGCCAGCCGGCGGTCATGTTCTCGCTCGAGATGCCGAAGCTCCAGGTCACGTCGAACCTGCTCTGCAGCCTGGCGAAGATCGACGGGCACCGCCTGCGGCAGGGCTCGCTCACGCGCGACGAGGAGCGGCAGTTCCTCGACGCGGCGGAGGTCCTGTCGTCGGCCCCGCTGTTCATCGACGACTCGCCCGGGCTCTCGACCATGGACCTGCGCGCCAAGGGGCGCCGGCTCAAGGCCCAGCACGGGATCGAGCTCATCATGATCGACTACATGCAGCTCATGAGCGGCTCGGACCGCGCGGCGGGCGAGAGCCGCCAGCAGGAGGTCTCGGAGATCTCGCGCATGACGAAGTCGCTCGCGCGCGAGCTGTCGATCCCGATCATCGCGCTCGCGCAGCTCTCCCGGAAGGTCGAGGAGCGCAAGGACCACGAGCCCATGATGAGCGACCTGCGCGAGTCGGGGTCGATCGAGCAGGACGCCGACGTGATCATGCTGCTGTTCCGGCCCGAGTACTACGAGCCGGACAAGGAGGAGCACAAGAACCGCGCGTTCCTCCAGGTCGCGAAGAACCGCAACGGCCCCACGGGCAAGGTCGAGCTCGCGTTCTTCAAGCACCACATGCGCTTCGAGAACCTGACGCGCATGTAGCGTCGCGAACGCGCGCGCCGGGACCTCCGTTCGTAGCCGTTCAGGGTGGCGACCGCGCCTGAGTCCGCAGCTCTTCCCGTTCCCGTTCCCGTTCCCGTTCCCGCTCCCGCGGTCGTGCAGGCGCCTCGCCCCTTTTCACCTTGGCCAGGCCCTTCGCCCCTCGCTCCTCGCTCCCCCGCGCGCTATCGTCGGCCTGCGCGCGCGCTCGCGCGCGCCGGGAGGCCCCCATGTCGCTCCAGCCGCCCAACCAGCGCCCGCTCGGGCAGTCGTCGGGGCAGCGCCCGGCCCTGGCCGCGCCGCCGGGCGCGCAGCCGCGCCCCGGCCTCCAGCCGCCGCCGCAGGCCCAGCCCCAGCGCGTCGCGCTCGGGCAGCCCCAGGCGTTCGGCGGCGGCCAGCCCCAGCCGGTGGCCGTCCAGCCGGTGGCCGTCCAGCCCCAGGCGGCCCCGGCCCAGGCGAAGTCGCTCGGCGGGATCCGCCCCGGCATGGCGAACCCCAACGACCCGAACCTGAAGCCGATCGAGCGGCTGTTCGCGCTCATGGCCCAGTACGACTCCTCGGACCTGCACCTCAAGGCGGGCAGCCCGATCATCATGCGCGTCAAGGGCGAGATGCGGCCGCTCCAGGGCGCGCCGCTCACGTCGGAGCAGATCTACGACTGGCTCAAGGACATCGCGAGCCCGGAGCAGATGCAGCTCTACGACGAGTGCGGCGACCTCGACTTCGCGCACATGCTCCCCGACCAGGCCCGCTCGCGCTTCCGCCTCAACGTGTTCCGCGACAAGCGCACGAACGCGCTCGTGGCCCGCCGGATCAACACGCAGATCCCGACCTTCGAGGAGCTCAACCTCCCGGCCGGCTCGCTCACGAGGATCCTCGACGCGGACGACGGGCTCATCGTGCTCGCGGGGGTCACGGGGTCGGGCAAGTCGACGACGATCGCGGGCATGCTCGACTACATCAACTCGACGCAGGCGGCGCACATCATCACGATCGAGGACCCGATCGAGTACGAGTTCCGCAACAAGAAGAGCTTCATCTCGCAGCGCGAGATCGGGGTCGACTGCAAGGACTTCAAGGCCGCGATCCGCACGATCGTCCGCCAGGACCCTGACATCGTCCTGATCGGCGAGATGCGCGACCCCGAGACGTTCGAGTTCGGGCTGACCGCGGCGGAGACGGGCCACCTCGTGTTCGGCACGCTCCACGCGGGCACGGTCGCGCAGTCGATCGGGCGCATCCTGGGCCTGTTCCCGCCCGAGAAGCACCCCATGCTCCGGCAGGGGCTCCAGTTCAACCTGCGGGCGATCGTCTGCCAGAAGCTCGCGCCGTCGCCCAAGTTCGGGCGGGTGCCGCTCAACGAGATCCTGCTCTGCACGCCGATCGTCAAGAAGATCCTCGCCGAGGGCGAGGACAAGAAGCTCAACGGCATCATGCAGGGCGGGCGCGAGGACGGGATGATGACCTTCGACCAGTGCATCGTCGAGCGCTGCAAGGCGGGCGACATCACGGAGGAGGTCGCGCTCGACTACGCGACGAACCCCGAGCAGCTCCGCCTCGCCCTCCAGGGGATCGTGCTCGGCTCGGCGAAGGGCGGCCTGGTCTGAGCGCCGGCGAGGCCGCGGCCGGTCGTCCGGCCGCGTTCGTGGACAGGGACGGGGTGCTCAACGCCCGCCCGCCCGACGCCGTCCGCTACGTCCTCGCGCCCGACGCGCTCCGCGTGCTCCCCCACGCCGCCGAGGGCCTCCGCCGGCTCGCCGCGCGCGGCTTCGCCCTCGTCGTCATCACGAACCAGCGCGGCGTCGCCACGGGGCGCATGACGGCGGCCGACCTCGACCGCATCCACGCCGCCCTCGAGGCCGCGCTCGCCCGCGCGGGCGTCCGCCTCGACGCGCTCGAGGTCTGCCCGCACGACGACGGCGCGTGCGGCTGCCGCAAGCCGGCCCCCGGCATGCTCCTCCGCGCCGCGGACCGGCTCGGGCTCGACCTCGCGCGCTCCGTCCTCGTGGGCGACGACCCGCGGGACCTCGAGGCCGGGCGCCGCGCGGGCGTCCCGCTGCGGGTGCTGCTCCGCAGCGACGGCGACCTGCGCGCGGCCGTGGCCCGGGTCGAGGCCCTGCTCGACGCCCGCGCGCCCGGCGCCGGGCCGACCTGCGGCGGCGGCGAGGCCGCGGACGACGTGCTCGCCGTCGAGGTGGACCCGGCCTGGTCCGGAGCCCGGGCGTGAAGGGGCTGCGGATCGGCTGGTTCGACGTCGTGGGCCGCGCGCTGCCGGACCTCGACCCGGCCCAGGTCGGGCGGGCGATCGAGCGCCTCTCGGCCACGTACCGGGCCGGCGGCGCCGACCTCGACTTCGAGAGCGAGGTCGGCCGCGCGGCCTACCTGTGGCATCACCTGCCGGCGCACGTCTGCGACCTGGCGCGCCTGTTCCTCGACGTGCCGGGCCTCGTCGACGACGACCGCGCGACGGTCCGCCTCCTGGGCCTCGGCGCCGGGCCCGGGACGGAGGCCCTCGCGCTCCTCGACGCCCTCACGGCCGCCCGCGCGCGCGGCGAGCTCCCCGACCTCGCGCGCGTCGAGGTCCGGCGCGTCGACCGCACGCGCGCCTGGGACGCGAGCTTCGAGCGCCTGCTCGCCGCGGCCCGCCCGTTCCTCCGCCAGCGCGACCCGGGCCTCGACCCGGGCCCGGACGCCGGGCCGCAGGCCGGGCCCGACCCCGCCCGGCCCGTCGCCGGGCCCGATGGCGACGGGGGCGAGGGCTGGACCCTCGACGCGCCCGGCGCCTCGCTCGAGGCCGACCTGGCCGTCGCCGCCCCGCCGGCCGTGCTCGAGGCCGTCGCCGTGAGCGACGTCGTCGTCGCGAGCAACCTCCTGACCGAGGTCGCCCCGCGCGGCACGGACGACCTGCCCCGGGGCCTCCGCGGCGCGCTCGCGGCGATCTACGCGGCCGCCCGCCCGGGGACCGACGTGCTCCTCGTCGACCGCGCGCGCGCGCCGGGCGCCGAGGCGCGGCTCGAGGCGGCGGCCCGCCTCGCGCTCGAGGTCGACCCGACCGCGTACGTCGACGGACCGCGCGCGCGCCAGACGCGCTGCGCCTGCCCGCTCACGCGCGCGGTCAAGGCGCTCTACGAGCACGTCCACCTGCCGACGACGCGCGACGCCGACCGCCCGGCGCTGAACTGCCAGACGCTGTGGTGGCACGTGCGCCTCGGCGCGCCCGAGCGCCCCGACGCCTGACCCCCGGCTGCCAGGGCCGGCCCCCGTCCGCGCGGGAGGTCCGCTCGGCGCTCAGGACCGGACGAGGCGCGCCAGGGCGAGCGCGGCCCACGTCACGGCGAGGTTGCCCAGGTTCAGGGTGAGCGCGAGCAGCAGCATGGCCGCGACGGGGCCGGCCGCGCGCGCGGCCCAGGTCGCCGCGCGCAGCGGGTCGGCGCCGAGGAGGAGCGCCGCGGCGTCGACGAACAGGAGGAGGACGAGCGCGGCGGCGAGCCCCGTGAGCCCGCCCTCGAGGTCGGCGCGCGAGGGGGCGAGATGCGCGCCCACGCACAGGGCCAGGTAGAGGAACAGCCACGGCCGCCACGAGAGCGCGCCGGCCGCGAAGATCGTGTCGACGACGCGGCGCACGAGCGCGGCGAAGCCCCGCGCGACCTCGGGCGGCGGGGCCGACGCGGCGCGGGTCGCGAACTGCGTGGCCTCGCCGAGGAGGAGCCCCGCGTCCGGCGCGAGGAGCGACAGCGCGGCCCACAGGAACAGGGCGCCCCCGAACAGGGGGGCCACCCCCATGAGGAAGGTCCCGACGATCTTGTGGAGCTCGCCCAGGCGGCGCTGGGGCACGCGGTAGCGCACGAACCCGAGCACCCCGTTCCTGGGGTCGGGCTCCCAGAGCTTGACCTGCGTGATCTCGATCCGGCACACCCAGGCCACGACGACGTGCGAGAGCTCGTGGACCGGCGTGCCGAGCCAGCCGGTGAAGAGCACGACCCCGCGCGTCCCCATGAGCCCGAGGAGCGCGCGGCACAGGGCGCCCTGCGTGAGCGAGAGCGCCAGGCCCAGGGCGGCGAGGAGCCCGACCCCGACCACGAGCTGGCGGACGAACGCCTGCGCGAGCGCGCTCAGGAAGTCGGCGACGTTCACGAGCACGGGCCGCGCTCCTCCTCGGCGCGCGCGGCCAGGGGGGCCACGCGCTCGGCGAGCGCGGGATCTTCGCCCGGCCGGCCCCCGGGTGGGGCCGGACGGGGCCGGCGTCGGAGCGGGCGCGGCGGCCCCGCTATACTGGCGACCGGCCGGGGAGGCTCCCATGCGGGCAGGTGCGCGTCCAGGTCCCGTGGCCCTCGCCGGGGTCGCCCTCGCGCTCGCGCTCGGGGCCGCCCCGGGCCGCGCGCAGGACGGGCCGCCGCCGGAGGACCCGCGCGCGCTGTGGGAGGTGCAGCGCGCGCTCGAGCGGCAGTACGCGGACCTCGAGGCGAAGCTCCGCCGGCTCGCGACGGTCCTCTCGCGGTCGCAGCCGAAGCACGCGGCGCGGCTCCGGCGCGCGCTCGATCAGTCGCAGGCCGAGCAGGTCCGCGAGGAGCTCATGACCCGCGTCGCGGAGCTCCTCCGGCGCCGCGAGCTCGACGGGGCGGCCGTGTCGCAGGGGCAGCTCCTCGAGGCGCTCGAGCGCGTCCTCGAGGTGCTCGAGCTGCCGCTCGCCGATGAAGACGAGCCGACCGCGGCGGAGCTCGAGCGGGCGCTCCGGGAGGTCCAGGCGCTGCGCGAGGACGAGGCCCGGCAGCGCGAGGCGACCGAGCGCGCGGCGGCGGCCGAGCGGGAGCTCGCCGCGATCGAGGACGCGCTGGCGCGGGTCGACGCGCTGCTCGAGGCGCAGCGCGGCGTGACGTCGAGCGTCCGGGCCAGGGAGGGCGGCGGCGAGGGCGGCGGCGGGTTCGCGCAGGACGCCGAGGCCCAGCGGGCCGTCGCGGCGCGCGCCGCCGAGGCGGCGGCCGCGCTCGCGGGCGACCCGCCCGGGCAGCCGGGAGAGCCCGGGCAGCCCGGGCAGCCGGGGCAGCCGGGAGAGCCTGGGCAGCCGGGGCAGCCGGGACAGCCGGGGCAGCCGGGGCAGCCGGGACAGCCGGGACAGCCGGGACAGCCCGGACAGCCGGGACAGCCCGGACAGCCGGGACAGCCGGGGCAGCCGGGGCAGCCGGGGCAGCCGGGGCAGCCGGGACAACCCGGACAGCCGGGGCAGCCGGGGCAGCCCGGGCAGCCGGCGGCCGCGCAGGCGGTCGAGCGGGCCCGCGCCGCGATGGACCAGGCGGCGAAGGCGCTCGACCAGGGCGCGCAGGACCCGGCGCTCGAGCGGGCCCGCGCCGCCGAGGAGGAGCTCGAGCGCGCCCGCGCGGCGCTCGACCAGCGGCGCGCCGAGGTCATGCGCCTCGCGGGGCTCGAGCGGCGGCAGGCCGAGCAGGAGGCCGCGCGGGCGCAGGCCGAGGACCTCGCGCGTCGCATGGGCGGCGGGGCGGGGGGCCAGGGCCAGCCCGGCGCGGAGGGGCAGCCCGGCGCCCAGGGCGGCGGCGCCCCCCCGCGGCGCGACCTCCCCGGTCGGCGCCAGATCGAGCGCGCCGAGGACGCCATGCGCCGCGCGGGCGACGGCATGGCGAACCGGCATCCGAGCGACGAGGTCGCGGGGCAGCAGCAGGAGGCCGTGGACGAGCTCGAGCAGGCCGAGGGCGTGCTCGAGGAGGCGCTCATGCAGGCCCGGCGCCGCGAGCAGGAGGCGGTGCTCCGCGCGATGGGCGAGCGGTTCGCGGCCATGCTCGTCAAGCAGCGCGACGTGACCCAGCGCACCGAGCGGCTGCGGGCCGCGGTCGGCGAGCGGCTCGACCGCCGGCAGCGCCAGGACGCGCGGGCGCTCTCGCAGGAGGAGCGCGCCCTCACAAACGAGGGCGCACAGGCGCTCGAGCTCGTGCGCGAGGAGGGGTCCACCGCGATCCTCCCGGTCGTGATCGGCGAGCTGACGCGCGACCTCGACGCGGTCACGCGCCTCCTCGGCGACGACCAGGTGAACCGGTTCGTCGTGCAGCTCCAGCGGGACATCGAGCGGACGCTCGAGGAGCTGATCGAGGTGATCAAGCGCGAGATCGAGGAGCGCAAGGGCGGGGGCGGGGGCGGGGGCGGCGGCGGCGGCGGCGACGACGGGAACGGCCAGCCGCTCCTCCCGCCCTCGGCCGAGCTCAAGATGATCCGCGTCCAGCAGGTGCGCGTGAACGAGCTGACCGGTCAGTTCGACCTCCAGCGGGGCGCGGGGCCGGACGCGTCCGCCGAGCAGCAGCAGGCCGCGCGCCACCTGGCCGAGAAGCAGCGCCGCGTCGCGGAGCTGACGCGCGAGCTGCACGAGCGGCTGAACAAGGAGCGCTGAGCGCCCGCGAAGGGACCCTCGGCGAAGGCCGCCGCGAGGCCGGCGGCGTCGCCCTGCGAGGCGGGTGCGACGCGAGCGTCGCTGGCGGGACCGTGCGCTGCGACCCACGAAGCAGGCGGCGTCGACGACGAGCGGGGCCGAGCCGGCGAGCTCCTCGAGGGCGCCGCGCGCCCTTCGAGGTCCTCGGCGGCGCGGGCGCGTCGGGCGCGGCTTGACCGTGGCCCCGCGCGGGACCATGCTGAGGGCATGGACCGCCCGTGACGTCGCCCGTCCTCCTCGCGCTCCGCGCGTGCCTCCTCGCGGCCGCGCTCGCGCTCGCGGGCTGCGCGGGCGCCCCGACCGTCGAGGACGCGCAGGCGCGCCTCCGGGAGGGCGACCACGCGGCGGCGCTCGCGACGGCGCGGCGGGTCGCGGACCGGGCGCGGACGCCGGCCGACCGGGCGGCGGCGCGGCGCCTCGCCGTCCGCGCCGCGCTCGCGGGCGGGCTCCCGGGCGAGGCCGCCGAGGACCTGCTCGCGCTGCGCCGCCTCGAGGGGCAGGACGACCCGGGCCTCGCGCTCGAGGTCGCGGTGGGCACCGTCCGCGGGGCGCTCGCGAGCCCCGACCCCGCGCGGCGGATCCGCGCGCTCGAGGCGCTCGAGGCTGTCGCCGAGCTGCCGCGGGCGCACCCGCTCCTCCGCCAGGGCCTCGCGGACCCGCACCCGGTCGTCCGCGGTCAGGCGGCGCGCGTGGCCCTGCGGAGCGGCGACGCGGCGCTCGGGCGCGAGGCGCTCGCGCTCGGTCGGGACGCGTCGCCCGAGGTGCGGGTCGCGCTCGCGCGCGCGCTGGGCGACCTCCACGGCGGCGCGGGGCCGGCGTCTGCGGGCGCGCAGGCCGCG
>JANJTH010000625.1 GCA_024711205.1 Planctomycetota bacterium
GCGCCGGCGCCCGCGGGTCCCCCCCCCGCCGACGGCGAGGCCCGGGGCGAAGCCCCGCCCGCGCCGGCCTCGACGCCCGCGGTCGCGCTCGCCGCCGGCCCCGGGGCCGGGGAGGGCGCACCCACGGGCGCGGGCGCTTCCCCCCGGGACCTGGCGCCGGCGATCAGCCCGCCCCTCGCGCTCGAGGCCCTGCGCCTTCGCCCGGTCCCGGCCCCGGTCCGCAAGCGGATCGACGTGCGCACGCGCGCGTGGCGGGCCAGGCTCGGGCAGCCCGGCGTGCTCGACTCGGCGCGGCTCGTCGAGGCGCGCCGGCGCGCGCCGGGGCCGCGCGAGGTCGAGGTCGAGGTCGAGGCGGCGTCCCTGAACTTCAAGGACGTGGTCGTCGGCATGGGGCTGCTCGACCGCGGCGCCTGGGAGGGCGGCATGTCGGGCGCCGAGCTCGGCATGGACCTCACCGGCGTCGTGACCGCGGTCGGCGAGGAGGTCGCGGGCCTCGCCCCGGGCGACCGCGTGCTCGGCATGGCGAACGGGGCGCTCGCCAGCCACGTCGTCGTGGACGCGGTGCACGTGATCCCGCGGCCGGCCGGCATGGACGCCGCGCTGGCCGCGGCGCTGCCGACGGTGTTCCTCACCGCGGACGTGGCGCTCGACCGGCTCGCGCGGCTCGGGCCGGGCGAGACGGTGCTCGTCCACGCGGCGGCCGGCGGCGTGGGCACGGCCGCGGTCCAGCTCGCGCACGCGCTCGGCGCGCGCGTGCTCGGGACGGCCTCGAGCCCGCGCAAGCGCGAGCACCTGGCCGCGCTCGGCGTGACGACCGTGTTCGACTCGCGGCGCCCGAGCTTCCGCGAGGGCGTGCTCGAGGCCACGGGCGGGCGCGGCGTCGACGTCGTGCTCAACGCGCTCTCGGGCGACGCGCTCCTCCAGAGCGTGCGCTGCCTGGCGCCGTTCGGGCGCTTCGTCGAGATCGGCAAGCTCGACCTGGCGGCCAACCGGCAGCTCGGGCTCGAGCCGTTCGCCTGGAACCTCTCGTACCACGCGCTCGACCTGAACCGCTGGGTCGCGGCCTTCAAGGAGGAGGGCAACCGGCGCATGCGCGTGCTCGCGTCCAAGGTCGCGGCCGGGCTGCTCCGCATGCCCGTCGAGACCTTCCCGGCCGAGCGGCTCGCGGACGCGCTCCGCCACCTCGCGCAGGCCCGGCACGTGGGCAAGGTCGTCGTCACGGCCCCGCGGCCGGCCCCCGACGCGCCGCCCGCCGCGCGCCTGCTCGAGGTCGACGCCGGCGCGCGCGCGCTCTTCCGGCGCGACGGGACCTACGTCGTCACGGGCGGCTGCGGCGGGTTCGGGCTCGAGGTCGCGCGCTGGATCGGCGAGCAGGGGGGCGGGGCGCTCCTGCTCCTCGGGCGCCGCGGCCTCGAGGGCGACGACGCGGAGCGGGCGCGCGCCCGCGCGGTCGTCGCCGCCCTCGAGGCGCGCGGCGTCCACGTGCTCGCGCCCCCCTGCGACGTGGGCGACCCGGCCGCGCTCGACCTCGCGCTCGCGCGCGCGCGCGCGGCGCTCCCGCCGCTCCGCGGCGTGTTCCACGCCGCCATGGTCCTCGACGACGGGGCCTACGCGGGCCTGGGCCCCGCGCGCCACCTCGCCGTCGCGCGCCCGAAGCTCGCGGGCGCCTGGCACCTCGACCGGCTCACGACGGACGACCCGCTCGAGCACTTCGTGTGCTTCGCGTCGATCGCGGGCGCGCTCGGCACGCCCGGGCAGGCCAACTACGCCGCGGCGAACGCGGCGCTCGACGCGCTCGCGCGGGCGCGGCGCGCCCGCGGCCGGCCGGCCCTCTCGCTCGCGCTCGGGCCCCTCGACGGCGCCGGCGTGCTCGCGCGCGCGAGCGAGGACACCCGTCGCAAGGTGCTCGGGCAGGGCGTCGAGGCGTTCGGGGTCGCGCGCGCGCTCGAGGTCCTCGAGGAGGCGCTCACGGAGGAGCCGGTCGAGCGGCTCGCGGCGCTCGTCGACTGGGGGCGCATGCCGCGCGGCGACCCCGCCGGCCGCGAGGTCCCGGCCGGCGGCCTGGCCCGCGGGGAGAAGGCCGACGGCGCGGGCGAGTCGTTCGCGGCGGCCTTGCGCGCGCTGCCCGCGGCAGCGCGCCCGGCGCAGGTGATCGCCTGGACGGCCGAGTACCTGGCCCAGGTCGCCGGCCTCGAGGCGCGGGAGATCGACCCGGGGTCGAGCCTGACGCGGCTCGGGATCGACAGCCTCATGGCGACGCAGCTCCTCGCCTGGCTCCAGGCCCGGTTCGGGGTCGAGGTCCCGCTCGTGCGGCTCATGCAGGGGCCGACGCTCGCCGAGCTCGCCGACGAGGTGGCCCGGCAGGTGGGGTGAGCGGCCCCGCAGGGGCCACCCAGGGGGCCCGAGCGTCGCGATCCGCCGCTCCTCCCGGTCCCGGTCCCGCGACCTCGAAGGGCCCCCCCTCCCGCAGCCAGGCGGTGGGACCTCACCCCCGCCCCGGCAGGGCGACCTGGGGGGGCAGGATCGACCCATTTTTGACTCACGAGCACCCTGGCGGGCGTCGTCCCCGGGCAGAAACGTTGCTTCTCCGGCTCGCGGCGTGGCTCGCAAGCCCTTCTGGAATCGACTTACGCGACGTGGCGCGGGACGTGCACAGGTCCACCCTGGAGCGCCGCATGGACCTGTTCGCCGGACCCCTCGCGTTCGACCTGCCCACGTGCCTGGCCGTGGTCGCGATCGTGTTCGCGTTCACGTTCCTGCGCTACGTCGTGATCTCCGGGACCTACTACCTGGTCACCTACCGCTGGTTCCGCGAGGCGTTCCGCCCGCACAAGCTGAACCCGCGCTACCCCGACCGGAAGCAGCTCCTGGAGGAGCTGTCGCTCGGCACGCAGAACCTCGTGTGCTTCTGCGCCTTCGCCGTGCTGATCCTGTGGCTCCACGTCGAGGGGCACACGCTCCTCTACACGGACGTCGCGCGGCACGGCTGGGCGTGGCTCGTGCTCAGCGTCCCGTGCGTGCTCGTCGTCCAGGACGCCTACTTCTACTGGACGCACCGCCTGCTCCACTGGAAGCCCCTCATGCGGTGGGCGCACGCGCCGCACCACCGGTTCCGCAACCCGTCGCCCTTCGCGGCCTTCGCGGTCCACCCGCTCGAGGGCGCGCTCGAGGTCGGGTTCCGGCCGCTGATCGTGTGCCTCCTGCCGCTCCACCCGGCCGCGATCGCCGTGCTGCTCGTCGCGACGTTCGTGATCAACGCGGTCGGCCACGGCGGGATCGAGCTGTTCCGCGCCGGCTGGAGCCGGCACCCGGTGCTCGGGCTCCTCTCGTCGGCCACGCACCACTACGTCCACCACAAGTACGTGACCGCCAACTTCGGCCTCTACTTCGCCTGGTGGGACAAGCTCATGGGGACCGAGCACCCGAAGATGCACGAGGAGTTCGAGGCCGCGGCCGTGCGCCCGAGCGCGGCGCCGGCGCCGGCCCCGCTGGCCCTGGCCGTGCGCGGCTCGGGCTCGGGCCGCCTCTTCCGGGCGTGACCTCCCGCTCGCCCTCGGGGGAGCGGCTCGTCCGCGCGCTGCTCGCCCGGCTCGGGCTCGCGCTCGGGCTGTTCGCGGCCGCGCTCCTGGCCGCGGGGGCCGTCGTCGCGCACGCGCTCGTCTCGCACGGGCGGCTGCCGACCGACAACAGCCTCGAGATCTGGTTCCTCGATGACGACCCGGCGCTCGCGGCCTACCGGGCGTTCGTGGACCGCTGGGGCAACGACGAGGCGGTCGTCGTCGCGCTGTTCGACCCCGAGGGCGTCCTGCGCGCCCCGACGCTCGACCTCGTGGCGGACCTGTCGCGGCGGCTGCTCGCGCTCGAGCGCGTCGCCCGCGTCTCGAGCCTCGCCACGGTCGCGCCCGTGCGCGAGGACGAGGAGGGCCGCCTGGCCGTCGGCCGGCACTACGCGGCGCCCGTGGCCGCGGCCGACCTGCCGGCGATCCGCGCCCGGATCCTCGAGGACCCCGTCTACCGCGACCACCTGCTCGCGCCCGACGGGCGCGCCACCGTGCTCTCGATCCAGCTCGCGGCGAGCCCCGACTTCGACCGCGCGCGCAAGGCGACGCTCGCGGCCGTCCGCGCGACGGTCGAGGCCGCCCTGCGCGACGCCGGCCGCCCCGCGGACGCCTGGGCCTGGGGCGGGATCGGCGTGATCCACGTCGCGCTGAACGACCTCGTGCTCGCCGACTCGGCGCGCTTCGCCGTCTGGACGCAGGTGCTGCTCGCGCTCGGGCTCGGGCTCGTGTTCCGGCGCGTCGTCCCGGTCCTCGCCTGCCTGGCGGCCACGGGCGCGGCCTCGCTCCTGCTCGTGGGCGCCTACCTCGCGGCCGGGCTCACCCTGAACATGGTCACCATGGTCCTCCCGACCCTCGTCATGGTCGTGGGGCTCACGGACACCGTCTACTTCCTCGTGACGTTCCAGCAGCGGCGCGCGGCCGCGCCGACGCTGCCCTGCGACGAGGTCGTCGTGCAGTCGCTCGGGTTCTGCCTCTGGCCCGGGCTGTTCAACTCGGTCACGACGGCGGTCGGGTTCCTCGCGTTCCTGGGCGCCCGCATGGAGGTGCTCCGCCACCTCGGCGTGTTCGCGGGCGTGGGGATCGCCTGCGCGTTCCTGTCCTCGCTCGCGGCGGCGGCCCTCGTGCTCCGTCGCTGGCCCGGGGCCGTCGAGGCGCGCGGGGGCGCGACGGGCCGCAGCCCCGCGCTCGCGCGCCTGGCCGGGTTCGTCGCGCGGCGCCGGCGCGCCGTGCTGCTCGCGAGCCTGGGGCTGGCCGGGCTCGCGGTCGCGGGGATCACGCGCCTGCAGGTCGACAGCTACTCGCTCGCCTACTTCCACGACGACCACCCGATCCGCCGCGACGACCGGGCGCTCCTCGACGCCGTGGGGCCGTACCTCCCGCTCGAGCTCGTGCTCGACGCGGGCGCCGACGGCGAGGTCAAGGACCCGGCCGTCCTGGGCGGGCTCGCGGCGCTCCTCGCGGAGGTCGTGGCCGAGGAGCCGACCGCCGGCCGGGCGATCGCGCTCCCGGCGGTCGCGCGCCGGATCCACGAGGTCCTGAGCGGCGAGCCCGGGGCGGCGCTCCCGCGCGACCGGGCCACGCTCGAGCAGGAGCTGCTCTTCTACGACCCGGAGCGCCCCGACGACCCGGTCGTGCTCGTCGACCGGGCGTGGCGGCGCGCCCGCTGCACGCTCAAGATCGAGAACGAGGGGGCGCGCGCCGCGAAGCGCCTGTTCGAGCGGATCCTCGCCCGCGCGCCGGCGCACCTCCCGCCCGCCGCGCGCCTCGAGCCGGGGGGCTACCTGCCGCTCTACGCGCGCCTGATCGAGCACCTCGTGTGGGGGCAGCTCGAGTCGATCACGGTCACGGCGCTCGTCGTGTTCCTGCTCGTGGCCGCCCTGTTCCGCTCCTGGCGCTGGGCGCTCCTCGCGCTCGCGCCCAACCTGCTCCCCGTCGCGCTCACGCTCGGGCTCATGGGGGCGCTCGGGATCCGGCTCGACGTCGCGACCGTGCTCGTCGCCGCGATCTCGCTCGGAGTCGCCGTCGACGACACGATCCACTTCTTCTACAAGTTCCGCGCGGTGCTCGCGGCCACGGGCGACCCGGTCGCCGCCGCGCGCGAGACGCTCGAGACGACGGGCCGCGCGATCGCGGCCACCTCGCTCGTGGTGACGCTCGGGTTCGCGTCGCTCTGCTTCGCGAGCATCGAGACGGTCTCGCTGTTCGGCGCGCTCCTGTGTGTGACCATGCTCGGGGCCCTCGTGGCGGAGCTCCTCGTGACCCCGGCGATCCTGCTCACGTTCCCGCCGCCGTCGGACGCACCGGCGCCGGACGCGCCCGGGGCGGCGCCGGGCGCGCCCGCGGCGCCCGAGCCGGCCCCGTGACCCGGGCAGGGGCCGCGGCCCCGGGCGTCGTCGGCGCGGACGACCGCGTCGAGGTCGAGACGATCGGCGGCCGGCAGGCCGCGCACGTGTTCGAGCCGTCGAGGCCCGCCGGCGCCCGCGAAGACCCGCCCGTGACGGTGGGCCTCCTGCCCGCGCTCGGGATCGGGGCCCGCTACTACGCCGGGTTGGCGCAGGCGCTCCGCGCGCGCGGGCTGCGCGTCGTGCTGGCCGACCTGCCGGGGCACGGCGACAGCCCGGTCCGCCCGCGCCGCGGCGTCGGCTGGGGCTACCGCGAGCTCGTCTGCGTCCACCTGCCTGCGGTCCACGCGGCCGCGCGCGCGCGCGACCCCGCGACGCCGTTCGTGTGGGTCGGCCACTCGCTCGGCGGGCAGCTCGCGCTCCTCCACGCCGGCGCGACGGCGCGAGACGAGCCGGCCCCGCCCGGGCCCGACGCAGGCGGGCCCGAGGTCACGGCCTCGCCGGGCCCGGTCGCCGGCGTCGCGCTCGTCGCGTCCGGCTCGCCCTGGTATCGCGCCTGGTCCGGCCCGCGCGCCGCGGCGCTGCTCGCGGCGACGCAGGCGTGCGGTGCGCTCGCGCTCGCGCTCGGGAGCTATCCGGGCCACCGGGTCGGGTTCGGCGGGCACGAGGCGGCGCCCCTGATCCGCGAGTGGGCCCGGGTCGGCCGCACCGGGGCCTATCACTTCCCCGGGCTCGACGGCGAGGCGCTCCTCGCGCGCTGGCGCGGCCCCACGCTCGCCGTCCCGCTCGCGGGCGACGCGCTCGCGCCGCGGCCCGCCATGGCGCACACGCTCGACAAGACGGGCGCCGCCGTCACGTGGGCGCCCTGGGCCGACCCCGCGGGCCCGCTCGACCACAACCGCTGGCCGCGCACCCCCGAGCCCGCGGCCGAGCGCGTCGCGACCTGGCTCCGGTCGGCCGTCCTGCCCGGCGCGCCCACCGGCTGAGCCGGGCGAGGCCAGATCGCCTCCCTACGGCCAATTCTTCCCGATCCCGATCCCGTTCCCGTTCCCGTTCCCGCGGCTCGCGCGACCCCCTCCTGTCTCTTCCTCTTCCCTTGCCCTTGCCCTTGCCCTTGCCCTTGCCCTCCCTTCCTCCTCCTCCTCCTCCTCCCCTCCCCAGGCGCTCAGCCCGGCTCGTCTTCGCCCTCGACTGGCGACAGCGCGACGCGGAAGCCCAGGTTGGGCGCGCGGACGCGGGGGCCGAGGCCGCAGCGGCTCGTCGTCCGGCAGTAGGCCGCCGCGCTCGACCAGGCGCCGCCGCGCGCGGCGCGGAGCCGGCCGCGCGGCGGTCCCGTCGGTTCGCCGCGCGGCGCCGCCGGCGCGCCTGGCCTGGGCGCCGCCGGGTAGTCGGCGAACACGTCCTCGACCCACTCCCACACGTTGCCCGCCAGGTCGAGGCAGCCGAACGGCGAGGCGCCCGCGGGCAGGCTGCCCGCGGGCGCGGTCCCCCGCCCGCCCGCGCCGGCCCACCGGCAGCGGGTCCGGTCGGGCTCCTCGTTGCCCCACGGGTAGCGCCGCCCGTCGGGCCCGCGCGCGGCCCACTCCCGCTCGGCCTCGCGCGGGAGGCGCAGGCCCGCCCACGCGCAGTAGGCCTGCGCGTCGTGCCAGCTCACGCCGTGGACCGGGTGCGCGTCGGTCACGTCGAAGCTCGGCGCGGGCGGCGCGCGCTCGGTGAGCCGGCAGAAGCGCCGGTACTGGCCCCAGGTCACGGCCGTCCGCGCGAGGAACAGGCCGCGCGAGAGCGCGACCGGGTGGACGGGCTGCTCGTTCGCGAACGCCTCGCGCGCGTCGCTGCCCATGGCGAACGCGCCCGGGGGCACCCACACGAAGGACGTCCCGTCGCGCCGCCACACGAGCTCGCCGGGCCGCGCGCCCGGGCGCAGCCCGCGCGGGAGCGCGGGGGCCGCGGGCCGGGCGCGGCTCGTGGTCCGCGGGCGCCGGCCCGCCCCGCTCGCGCCGGCCGGGCGCGGGCGCGGCCCGCTCCCGCCGAGGTCCTCGCGGAGCGCCAGGTCGAGCTCGCCCAGGAGCGCGGCGACCGTGGGGACGCGGCGCTCGCGGTCGAGCTCGAGCGCGCGCGCGCACAGCGCGTCGAGGCGCTGGGGCACGCTGCGGTCGTGGTCGCGCGGGCGCGGCGCCGCGAGCTCGCCCTGGAGCACCCGCTGCTGGGTGCGCGGGACGGTCCGCGCGTAGGGGTAGGCGCCCGTGAGCGCGTAGAACAGCATGACGCCCAGCGCGTAGACGTCGGCGCGCGCGTCGGCGCGCTTCATGTCCTCGAACTGCTCGGGCGCCATGTAGAGCGGCGTGCCGTGCCAGTCCCCCGTGCGCGTGAGCGCGGGGCCCGGCGCGCGGGCCGCGGCGCGCGTGCGCCCGCTCGCCCCCGCGACGGCCTGGACCTCGCGCTCGCCCGCGAGCTTCGCGAGCCCGAAGTCGGTCAGGAACAGCCGCCCGTCGGGCGCGCGCAGGAAGTTGTCGGGCTTCACGTCGCGGTGCACGACGCCCTGCCGGTGGGCCTCGCCCACGAGGCGCGCGGCCTCGCGCAGGCGCTCGAGGCGGGCGCGGCGCGGGCCCTCGTCGAGGTCGAGCGTCGTCGCGCCCTCGACGAGGTCGAGCGCGAGGTAGAGCCGGCGGTCGCCCGGCGGGAACTCGCCCCAGTCGAAGGCGCGCACGAACCCGGGCGTGCGCCCGAGGCGGTTGCCGATCCGGGCCTCGCGGCGGAAGCGCTCGCGCAGGCGCTCCCAGGCCGCGGTCACGCCCGCGGCGGCGACCTTGAGCGCGACGCGCTCGTCGAACTTCGTGTCCTGCGCGACGTAGATCGCCGCTTGCCCCCCGCGGTCGAGCAGGCGCTCGACGCGGTACCGGCCGGCCACGAGCGTGCCTCGGCGCAAGCGCACGCCCCCATGATCGCCGCGGGGGCCGACAGGCCCGCGGCCGGGGGCCGGGGCGGCAGGGCTCCGTCCAGGCGTGCGTCGTAAGAAGCTACGGGGCAGCAGCTTGTGCGCTCGCCTGGCGACGTGACGCGCGCTCGAGGAGAGCGCGCGTCACGTCGCTCGGGCCCCGGCCGCAGGAGGAGTGCCAGGCCCCTGCCCGACCGCGGGAACGGGAACGGGAACGGGAAGAGCGGCGAGTCCCGGCCCCTTCAACCCCTGAACGGCTGCCGCGACGGGTGGCCCCCGCGCCGGAGCCGGGCCTGGGGCTCGCCCGCGCGGCCTGCCGGCCTATCATGCGCCGCCGGCGGCGGGGCCCCGGGCCCGCGACGCCAGGGGAGGCGCCATGTCCGAGCACGACGACGACCCGGTGGGCGCGGCCTTCGCGCAGGCGCCCGAGGTCCGGCCGACCGCGATCACGGGCCGCGAGACGCCCGAGGAGCTGGTCGAGAAGGCGTTCCCGGCCTTCGTCGGCCGGCAGGTCCGCACGGCGTACCGGCTCATGAAGCGGTCGTCGACCGAGGGCCACACGGTGTTCCTCACGCTCTCGGGCGCCATGACGCCCGCGGGGCTGCACCGCTCGTGCCTCGTCCCGCTCGTGCAGCGCGGGCTCGTGCACGTGCTCACGACGACGGGCGCGAACCTCTACCACGACGCGCACCGCGTGATCGGGCACCGGATCCGCGAGATCGCGCCCGACGCGGGCGACACGCTCCTGCGCGAGGCGCGGATCATCCGGATCTACGACCTCGGGTTCACCGAGGACGTGCTGCTCGACACGGACGCGCTGTTCGCGCGGTTCCTCATGGAGCCGGACATGCAGCGGCCCATGACGACGGTCGAGCTGCACTGGGAGCTCGGGCGGCGGCTCGCCGCGCTCGAGGCCGAGCTGGGCGTCGACGAGCCGTGCCTGCTCTCCGCCTGCTACCAGGCGGGCGTGCCGATCTTCGTGGGCGCGCCGCAGGACGGCTCGATCTTCCTCAACGTGGTCAAGCTGCGGGCGCTCCTCGGTGACCGGTTCGGCTTCTCGCTCGACGTCGCGGCCGACGTGCACCTCATGGCGGCGGTGCAGTGGCTCGTGCAGACCGAGGGGCAGACGGCCGTGTGGATCCTGGGCGGCGGCGTGCCCAAGAATTACACGCTCCAGGGCGAGCCGACCCTCTCGCAGATCCTCGGGCTCGACGCGCGCGGGTTCGACGTCGACCTCCAGTTCTGCGTCGACCCGGTCGACAACGGCGCGCTCTCGTCCTGCCCGGCGGGCGAGGGCCACACCTGGGGCAAGGTCTCGGCCGAGTGCGTCGAGTCGTCGTCGGTCTACGTGCACGCCGACGTGACCGCCGTCGTGCCATGGCTCGTCCACGCGCTGTTCGCGGCCGGCGTCTCGCGCCCGCTCCCGCGCCTCTACGAGCGGCTGCCGGCGGCGCTCGCCAAGCTCGAGGCCGACGTGGCGCCGCTGCGCGCGGACATGCTCGCCGCGCTCTCCGCCCCGCCGCCGGCGCCCAGCCAGGCCCGGGGCTGACGTGGCCGGCCGGATCGCCGTCGTCGACCTGGCCGACCGCTTCGTGCGCTGGGAGGACCGGACGGTCGTCCACGAGCAGCGGCTCGTCCACCGGAGCATTCACGCCTTCGTCGTCGACGGCGCCGGCAAGCTCGTGCTCCAGCGCCGGCACCGGGCGAAGCAGACCCACCCGGGCCACTGGGACCTCTCGTGCTCGGGCCACGTCGAGGAGAGCGACTACCCCGGCGGCCCCGACGACGAGCTCGACCGCGTCTACCGCGAGGTCGCGCTCCGCGAGCTCGAGGAGGAGCTCGGCGTGCGCGTCGCGGACCTCGCGCCGCTCGGGCACTGGGGCCCCGAGCCCGGCGTCCACTACGAGCAGCTCCGGCTGTTCCTCGCCCGCAGCGACGGGCCGTTCACGCCGCAGCCCGAGGAGGTCGAGGCGCTCGCGCGCGTGACGCGCGGCGAGCTCGCGGACCTCGTGGCCGCAGGCCGCGAGCCCGTCACGCCGTCCCTGCGCTGGTTCGCGGCCAACGTGCCCGTCCCGGCCTGGGTGTAGGCGCCGGCCGGCGCCGCCTACGCCGTGGCCAGCCAGCCCGCCGGGCCGAGCCCGGGGCCGGGCGAGAGGGCCTGCGCCCAGGCGCGCGGGTCGGGCCCCAGGTCGCGGCCGAGGGCCCGGGCGAGCGCGGCGCGGGCCTGG
>JANJTH010000648.1 GCA_024711205.1 Planctomycetota bacterium
CCGCCGGCGGAGCGCCCCGCACGACCCGCCCGCCGTGACCCCGGCCGCGCTCGAGGCCGCCGGCGCGCGCCCCTGGCCCACGAACGCCCGCGGCGTCGAGGCCGCCGCGGCGCTCCTGTGCGCCTGGCGCCCGCGCGGCCCGATCGACGCCGACGACGTGGCCCGGCTCGCCGTCCTCGACGACCCGCGGCTCCAGCTCGGCCCCGCCCCGCCCCGCCCCGTCCGCGCCCCCCGCCCCGACCCGACCCAAGGCCCGGCCGCGGCGGAGGAGCAGCCGACGCTCGAGGCGCTCGAGCGGCGGACGATCGCCGCGCGGCTCGAGCAGCACGGCTGGCAGCAGGGCGAGACGGCGCGCTCGCTCGGGATCGACCGCAAGACCCTCTACCGGAAGATCCGCGGCTACGGGCTCGCCCCGGCCGCGGTGGCGCCGGGCGAGCGCCCCGGACCGCCCCGCGCGCGCTGAGTGATCGCCCCCGGGCCGAGGCGCCGGGCGCCGGAGCGCCCGCTTTCGGCGGGGGGCCGCGTACGGTAGGTTGCGCGCGCGCGGCCCCCCTGCGGGCCCGCCAGAGAGGACCCCGTGACCCACGCCGCCGCCGCCACCTCCGTCGCCGTCACGGGCAGCGTGGCCTACGACCACATCATGAACTTCCCGGGGCGGTTCAAGGACCACATCCTCCCCGACAAGCTCCACGTCCTGAACGTGAGCTTCCTCGTGCAGGAGCTCCAGAAGCTGCGCGGCGGGTGCGCCGCGAACGTCGCCTACGCGCTCGCGCTCCACGGCGTGACCCCGCGCCTCGTCGCGAGCGTCGGCTCCGACTTCGGCCCCTACGCCGAGTGGCTCGCCGCCCGCGGGGTCGACCTGTCGGGGACGCGCGTCCACGACGACTGCCTGACCGCGAGCTGCTTCATCACGACCGACCGCGACAACAACCAGATCACGGGCTTCTACCCGGGCGCCATGGGGCGCGCGCGCGACGTGACGCTCGAGGGCCTCCCGGGCGGCCGCCCCGCGCTCGCGATCGTCTCGCCCAACGACCCCGACGCCATGCGGGCCTACCCGGCCGAGTGCCGGCGCCTGGGGATCCCGTTCGTCTACGACCCGGGTCAGCAGGTGATCGCGCTCTCGGGCGAGGACCTCGCGGCCGGGCTCGAGGGCGCGCGCGTGCTCGTCTGCAACGACTACGAGCTCTCGGTCGTGCAGCAGAAGACGGGCCTCGACGTCGACGGCCTGCTCGGCCGCTGCGAGGTCGTCGTCACGACGCTCGGGGCGAAGGGCTCGCGCGTCCACCCGCGCGGCGAGGCGGCGATCGAGGTGCCCGCGGCGCCGGTCGACGAGGTGCTCGACCCGACCGGCGCGGGCGACGCCTACCGGGGCGGGTTCCTCCGCGGCATGCTCGGCGGGGCCGACTGGGAGACGTGCGCGCGCCTCGGGACCCTGACCGCGGCCTACTGCGTCTCGGCCCGCGGCACGTCGGGCTACGCGTTCCAGCCCGACGAGTTCGCCCGCCGCTTCGAGGCCGCGTTCGGCGCCGCGGCGGTCTGAGCGCGCGGTCGACCAGGTCCGGGGCCGGCGGCCGGGCGCGCGGAGGGAGGGGTCACATGCTCTGGGACACCGTGATTTCGCTGATCGCGGTCGCGATCGTCGTGCTCGTCTTCTGGAAGATGCCCGACGACGACGAGGCGTGGGACGAGCCGGCGGCCGAGGCCAAGCCGGCCGAGGCCAAGCCGGCCGAGCCGGCCGCCGGCGCCGCGCCGGCCCAGCCCGCGGAGCCCGAGGCGCCCAAGCCCGACGCCGCGACGTGACCGTCGACACGACGCGCGGGCGCGCGACGTCGCAGCTCCGCTTCCTCGCCCAGCGGGTCGAGCTGTTCGAGCGGTTCCACTCCGCGAACTCGCGCCAGGTCGTGCGCGCCTTCGTCGAGGAGCTCGAGCGGGACGACGTGCTCGGCTACCTGGCGCAGGCGCTCACGCGCCGCGCCGTCGTCTCGCCGCGCGGCTGGCTCGACGAGGCGCAGGCGAGCGGCCGCGTGCCCCCGCTCCCCGACGACCCCGTGTCGGCCATGGCGCTGCGCTGGGGCGTGATCAAGCAGGTCAAGCTCGAGAAGGTCGACCTCCGCTACTTCGTGAGCAACCTGTTCCCCGGCGCGTTCCTCGACGAGAAGCTCATGGGCTTCAAGCGCCTGATCGTCCACCCCTTCGCCGAGGACTGCCGGCGCCTCTCGGCGGCGCTGCTCCGCGACCTCGGCGAGGCCGAGTGGGTCGACGTCGAGGCCGCGATCGAGGCCTACCTCGACGACGGGCTCCGGCGCGAGGGCTTCGGCCCGGGGGCCTGGTCCGACGCCGACGACGCGCGCGTCGAGGCCGAGGAGAAGGCGGCCAAGGCGGCCCGGGTCGGCCTCGAAGGCCGGGCGGCGGCGGCCTCGCCCCCGACGGCCCCGCCCGCGCGGCCGGAGGCGCCGGCCGCCGCGCCCCCGGCGCCGGTCAGCCAGGTGTCGCCCGTGCCGGCCGCGCCGCCCGGGGGCGACGCCGCGCCGGCCGACCGGCTGGCCGCGCTGCGGTCTGCGCTCGCGGCGCGGTCCGACCTCGACGCCGGGGTCCGGCACGACCTCGGGCTGGACCTCGACGCGCTCGCGCTCGAGCTGGCGCGGCCCCGGCCCCAGGCCGCGCGGATCGCGGCCCGGCTCGCCGACCTCGCGGCGGCGGCGCCGGCGCTCGCGGCCGGGTGCGAGGAGCTCGCGCGCCCCCTCCGCGCGGCCCCCGAGGCCCCGGCGGGCGAGGGGCGCTGACGTGCGCGCGCGCCGCGGGCCGCCGCGCCCGGGCGTCCGCCGCGGGTAGCGCGTGGCGGACGCCCCGCGTGACGAGCCGTTCCCGGAGTCCCTGCCGGAGTCGTTCTTCTCCGGCGCGCCGGCGCCGGGCCCGCGCGTGGGGGACCACGCCCTGTCGGTCTACGCGGCCGCCCTGCACCCCGAGGCGCTCGAGGTCGCGCGCGAGCGGCGCCTCGAGGGGCCCGGCTGGAGCGCCCGCGCGGCCGTCCTCCGGCCCTTCGGCCACCTGATCGAGGTGCGCCGCGCGCGCGAGGGGGCGCCCCCCGAGGCGGTCACCGAGGTCGTCTGCCCGGCCGCGGTGCCGCTCCCCCAGCGGGGCCGCGTCGCGCACCACCCGCTCGCGCTCCGGGCGGTCCTGAGCCTCCCGGGCGGGCTCTACGCGGCCAGCTTCGCCTGCCAGCTCGAGCCCGACCCCGAGGCCTACGCCCGCCTGCTCCGGCAGATCCTCGCGACCCCCTGCCGGCACGGCGAGCGCATGTTCCTCCTCCGCGGCCACCCCGAGAACGACGGCCCGCGCCCGTTCACCCTCCTCGACGTCGACGACACCGCGGGCCACCTCGAGGCCTTCGTCGTCCACGCGTTCCCCGCCGACCTCGCGGTCGTCTTCCACCAGGCGAGCTTCGGAGGGTGAGCGGGTGGACCTCGCCGGGTCGAGGCGCCCGGCGTGCGCGTGCTGGCTCGCTCGGGGGCCCCGCGTGCGCGAGGGCCGCTCGCCTGGGCCTGGCGGCCCCTCGGCGCGCCTCGAGGCAGGTCCCTGCCGCGGCGCCGGCCTCTCGCAGGATCGGCGTGAGGGGCCCCGCGAGGCGCCCTCTACGCCTCGCGCCGGCCTCGCACGAGGAGGAGCGCCGCGAGCAGGAGGAGGACCGACGGGTCGACGGCGCGGGGAGAGGCCGGGGTGAGCGCGCAGCCGCCGCCGCCGCCGCCACCGCCGCCGCCGCCGACCGGCGGCGGGGAGGACGCCTGGGCCGCCGAGACGGCGGGCTGGGGCGCCGGGGTCGTGTTCGCCTGGATGCTGCCCGTGCCGGCGGGGCCGCTCGACGTCGCGGTCGAGCCGCCCGCGGGGGCCGCCTGGCCCTCGAGCGTGAACGCGCCCTTGAGCGCCGTGAACTGCCCGTCGGGGTTCTCGACCGCGACCGTGTAGGTCCCCGCGGTCAGCGCGGGGACGGTGAACGACACGGCGCCGCCCGCGTTGAACCCGAGCACGACCTCGCCCCCGATCACGACCCGCGCGCCCGGGCGGAAGCCCTCGCCGAAGACCTGGACCGACGTCCCGGCCTTGCCGGTCGCCGGCTCGAGGCCCTCGGCGCGCGGCGCGGGGAGCCGCACCTCGAAGCCGCCCGTGAGCACGGCGCACTCCCAGGTCTGGTCGTTGTAGAGCCGCACCGTGCGCACAGTCGTCTGGGCGGCCCCGCCGATCTCGAACGGGCGGCTCGCCGACGTCGCCGCGAAGGTCGGCTGACCGGCCGGGAACAGGCCGTTGCCCGGGACCTCGAACGCGTTGGCCCGGTCGAGCCCGGTCCCCGAGACGGAGAGCGTCGCGTCGGAGGCCGGGGCGACCGCGAGGGTCGAGATCGAGAGCACGTTCATGGGCTGCGTCGCGCCCTGGGGCAGGCGCGGCAGGGCCTCGATCGTGCGCGGCAGGCGCGTGGTCTGCCCGAAGCTCACGCTCACGCGGTCGGGGTTCGCGGGCGAGCTCCGGCCGCCCGTGCCCGTCCCGAAGAACGTCGTCCCGAAGTTCGTGTCGATCGTGAGGCCGCTCGTCTGGAGCGAGAAGTTGCCCGACCGGACCGGCCCGTCGAGCGGCTCGGCGTAGACGACGTACTGCCCCTGCTCGAGCCCGGCGATCCGGAAGTTCCCCGCGCCGTCCGACAGCCCCGCCGAGCACGGCACGCCGTCCACGTCCTCGGCGACGACGTGCGCGCCGCTGACCGGCTGGCCGTTGCGCGTGATCGTGCCCTCGATCACGCCGGGCGGCGACGAGATCGGGTAGATCGCCGAGGCGCCGGCGATGTCGTCCTGCTCGAGCGTGCGCAGCCGCGTGTCCTGCGTGCTCGCGAAGGGGTTCATGGTCGCCCCGATCACGGCCGAGTGGTCGAGCCCGATGAAGTGCCCGACCTCGTGCGTCGCGATCGACTGGATGTCGAACGTCCCGCCGGTCAGGTCGGTCGAGAACTTGTAGTTCTTGGCGTTGAAGATGATGTCGGCGTCGAGGATCTGCCCGGACCGGGGGTCGAAGTCGACCGGCGTGATCGCCACGAGCCCGGCCGTCCCGCCGAAGAACCCGCTCTCGTTCGACGTGTCCCACACGACGAGGTGCAGGTCGTCCGCGCGCCAGTCCGTGCGGGCCTGGTTCGCGCGGTCGTCGATGAACGCGATCCGGCTCGACCCGACGTTCTCCCAGGCCTGGAACGCGAGGCGGACCGCCGCGAGGTCGCTCCCGTCGCCGATCGCCGGGTCACCCGCCTGGTGCACCGAGTACGTCACGGTCGAGCTCGCCCAGAACATGGGCAGCGCGCCCGCCTGGAGGCTGACGAAGGCGTAGGACGACCAGCCGAGGCCGAGGAGCGCGCCCAGGACGGCGAGCGCCGGCGCGATGTGGATCGTGCGCCGCGAGACCCGCTTGAACTTGCAGGTGTTCTGCCGCTTCAGCACGCCCTACCTCCCCCCGGCCGGGGTCCCGGCCGCGACCCGGGCCCGCACGGCGCCGAGCAGCTCGTCGAGCGGGAGCGCCCGCTCGGACACCTCGTCGCCGTCGCGCTCCTCGCGCGTCCGCTGGTCGACGAGCCGGAGCCCCGCCAGGTTGCGGACCGCGACCCGACGGCCGTCCTCGTCGCGGACGGTGTACTTGCCCTGCGCGAGGCCGATCGGCACGCGCAGCCCCTTGGGCCCCCGGGCCTCGAGGAACACGACGACCTCCTCGCCGGCCTCGAACACGGGCGCGCCGGCGATGAACGTGCCGCGCTCGGCCGTGCGGCCGCCGGGGGTCGTGAACTGGAACGTCCCCTCGGCCTGGCCCTTGAGGCGCTCGGTGACGCGGAGCGCCACGTCGGTCACGACGCCCTCGGGCGTGAGCCGGGGCTTCACCGAGAGGACCGTGCCGTGGGCGACGAAGTCCGCCCGGTCGGTGAGCTCGTCGAGCGTGAAGCTGAGGACGGAGGTCGCGCCGGCCACCCCGGCCAGCGCGAACACGACCCCCAGCGCCCCTACGACCCGTCGAACCACGGAGACACCCCGCAGACTTGGAAGCAATCCAGACGCCAACGGCGGTTGATCCCCCTGCGCGCTCAAGCCATTGCAATCTAGGCGCTTGTGCCGGCCGCCGCGGCCCTGGTGCGCCCGGATTCGGCTCAGCATTCGGAATTGCGACGCAGGCGAGACGAAAATCGACCGGGCCTACGCCGTCGGCGTGGCGCCCTCGGCGCTCGGCGCGGGCGCCGACGCGGCGGCGGCGGCCTTGCGCTCGTCGAGCATGCGGTTGATCTCCTCGCCGATGTCCTGGAAGAAGTCCCCGTCGCGGAGGGTCACGCGCGTGGGCTTGCCCTCGTTCGCCTCGCGGAGGACGACGCCGATCCGGTAGGCCGAGCCGAGCAGCCGGTGCGTATGCACGATCGAGTAGACGCCCAGCGCGAGGGACGTCAGCACGAGCACGAAGGCCAGGAACCCGACGACGATCAGCGGGTTCACGCCGAGCACGTCCGGCAGGGTCCGGGCCTGCCCGGACTTGATCAGCGCGTAGACCATGGCCGCGAACGCGCCGATCAGGAGGAGGGAGGTGACCCAGGTCACCTGATACAGGTAGTTCACCGCCCGGCTGACGGTGTAGTCCTTGCGGCGTTCCCCGGCCACGATCGCCTCGCAATCCCTCGTCGGCGCGGGTCCGGGCCCGGCGCGACCTTCGTCCTCGCGGGGGCCGCGCGGCGCCGCGCCTGCCCCCCGAGGTCGCGCATGCTACCCGCTCGGCGTCCGCACGGGAGGCGGGGCGGGCCCGGCCGGCCGCGCGCACCGGAACCCCACGTGGGGGTCGCGCGTCCCGGGCAGGAGCCCGGCCCGGAACGTCGCCGAGCCCGAGCCGGGCCGCGCCGGGTCGAGCCCGCCCCGGATCGTGCGGGCCGCGGCCGGGTCCGCGCGCGGCGGCGCGCCGTGCGGCCCGAACGGCGACGCCGTCCACTCCCACCCGTTGCCCGTGAGGTCGAGGACACCCTCGCTCGAGGCGCCCGCCGGGAACGAGCCCACGGGCGCGAGCCGCCCGGGCGGGGGCACGCGCGCCGGGTCGAACGCGTCGCCGTAGGGGAAGCGGCGGTGCTCGGGCCCCTGCGCGGCGCGCTCCCACTCGGCCTCGGTCGGGAGCCGCTTGCCGAGGCGGGCCGCGTAGGCGCGCGCCTCCTCCCAGGACACGCCCGTCACCGGCAGGTCGAGGAGCCGCCCGGGCAGGCGCCCCGCGGGCCACGCGCGCGGGCGCGCGGCGCCGGTCGCGCGCACGTGCTCGAGGTAGGCCCGGTTCGTCACCGGCGCGCGGTCGAGCCAGAACGGCGCGAGCTCGACCTCGACCATGGGCCGCGCGTCCGGGTCGCCGCGGTCCCCGAGCACGACGAAGCCCCCCGGGATCGCGACCATGTCGTCGTCGCGGTCGGCCCCGGGGCCGAGGCCGGCCGCGGCGCCGGGCCCGGCCGCCTCGAGCCGCTCCGACCCGGCCGCGTCGCACAGGCGCAGCACGTCGCGCCGGACCTGCCCGAGCGGCGGCCGGCGCTCGGGGTCGCGGGCCATGAGGGCCTTCGTCAGGAGGTCCCAGCGCCGGTCGAGCTCCGGCCGCAGGTCGCGCGGCGTCTCGAGCCCGACGGGCCGCCGGCCCGTGAGGACCTCGAACAGGACGACGCCGAGCGCGTAGCGGTCGGCGGCCGGTCCGCCCCCGCCCCCGGCGCGCCGCTCGGGCGCCAGGTAGGCCAGGGTCGCGGCGGCCTCGCGCGCGTGCGTCAGCTCGCTGCTCGCGAGCGACGCCTCGAGGCGCCCGCCGGGGTCGAGGTCGCCCGCGCCGTCGCCGTCGCCGAAGTCGATCAGCGCGACGCGCGCGGGGCGCGCGCCCGGGTCGACGAGCACGTTCGCGGGCTTCAGGTCGCCGTGCGCCAGGCCGCGCGCGTGCGCGTGCTCGAGCGCGTCGACGAGCCCGCACAGGACGCCCCGCTGCAGCGCGCGCGCGAGCGGGCGCCCGTCCACGAGGCGCGCGAGGTCGGTGGGGAACCGCTCGAGGACCAGGTAGCGCCGCCCGAGGACCTCCCCGCGCTCGAGCACGCGCGCGATCCCGGGGTGCGCGAGGCCGCGCGGCGGGGCGCCCGCGCCCACGGGCCCGTCGACGAGCTTCACCGCGACCTCGCGGCCCTGCCAGCGGGCGCCCCACACCGTGGCGAACCGCCCGCGCCCGATCGGCGCCACGAGCTCGATCCCGTCGAGCAGGCAGGCCTGGCGCAGCGGGTCGGACACGGGCCCTCCCTCCCCCCGGGCGCGCGCCGCTCCGGCAGCGCGCTCCCCGCAGTATGGCCGCGCCGGCGCGGGCGGTCGACGCCCCGGGCCCGGGTACACGCGCCCCCTGGCGCCGGGGTTCCACGCGGGGCGCCCGGGTGCGCGCCTTGAACGACCGGCGCGGCGCGACTAGGCTCGAACCACCGGGGCCGCGCGTCCCCCGGCTCGAGCCCACGAGCGCCCGGCGCCGCACCCGCGCGGCGGGCCCTCCGAAAGCGAGGCACCGTGCACAAGCCGCTCGCCCTGTCCACGCTCCTGGCCCTGGCCGCCTCGGCGGGGTGCGGGACGAACCGACCGGTCACCCGGGTCGAGACGCCCGCCAACGTCACGCACGAGGTCGCGTTCGGCGACTACCGGCGCGTGTTCAACACGACCTACCACATCCTGAACCGCTACGGCGTGATCCAGACCTCGTCGTATCGCTACGGCGAGATCACGGCGCTCCTCTCCGAGGACACGTCCATGTTCGACAAGACGCGCCGGACGGTGCAGGCGCGGATCTTCGACGCGGGCGACTACTACGAGGTCGAGTGCCACGTCCTGATCGCGATCGAGGACAGCGAGGTCGCGACGTTCCAGGGGCAGTTCCAGCCGCGCTACGACTGGAAGACGATCGCGAAGGACCCGGCGCTCGAGGTCCGGCTCAACCACGAGATCCGCGCCGCGCTCTCGGGCGGGGCCTGGCAGGCGAAGGAGCCGCTGACGCCCCTGCGCACGGTCCCCGCGGCGCCGGCGCCCGACCCCACGCCCGTCGGGCCGGCGCCCCGGAGCGGTGAGCGTCGGCGGGAGGCGCCCCGCGCGCACCCGAACCACCCCGAGCAGGGGACCCAGGCCGCGCCCGACACGGACGAGGTGCGCGTGACGCCCCGCCCGGGCCGCGGCGCGGCCGAGCAGCCCGGCGCCGAGGCCTGGACCCGGCTGGGGCTCGTGAGCCTGCGCCTCGGCGAGTGGGCCCGCGCGGCGGCCGCGTTCGAGGCCTCGCTCGAGGCGGACCGGGGCGACCCGTTCGCGCCGTTCCTCCTCGCGCAGGCGCGCTTCTCGGCGGGCGACTGGGACGCGGCCGTCGTGACGCTCCAGCGCGGGGCGCGCCGCGCGGGCGCCTGGCTCGACGCGGGCGTGGACGTGCGCGCCTTCTACCGCGAGGCCGACGAGACGTTCGCGCGGCAGCTCGCCGCCCTCGGCGCCGCCACGCGCGACGACCCGGCGCTCCGCGTCCTCGCGGGCTACATGCGCCTCGTGTCCGGCGACGACGCGGGGGCGCTGCGCGAGCTCGACCGGGCGCTCGAGGCCCGGCCGGGCTGCGCGCTCACGACGGAGCTGCGCGACCGCGCGGTCGCGCGGCTGGCCGGCCCGGCGGGGCTCGCCGCGTTCTGAGCGCCTGAACCCCGGCCGGCGCGGCCGCGTCCCCCTGTCCGACGGGGCGCAGGGGGCTGGTATGCTCCCCGGGACTGCCCGAGGAGGAGGCCCGTGCGGGTCGAGCCGCTCGAGAAGCTGGTGCGTGTGCTGACGGGGTTGAGCGCGCTCGCGACGGGCGGGCTCGTGACGGCCCTCTCCGTCCTGCCGCCGCTGCGCAGCGGGATCCCCGACGTCGCGGTGAACTCGGCGATCCGGGTCGAGGACTGGCTCAACGCGGCCCGCCAGCGCACCGGGCGCAGCGCGCGGATCCTCGAGGGCCAGCCCATGCTCTCGGTGCCGTCTGCGCCCGCTCCGCCGAGCGCCCCGGGCGCCCCCGAGGCCGCGGCCCCGACGCCCGCCGCCGCGGCCGCGACGCGGAGCTACTTCGACACGTCGGGGAGCATCCCCGTCGCGGAGCAGGTCCCGGGCTTCGAGTGGCTGCGCCGCCAGCCGGGCGTCTCGTACATGGCCCCCAAGGCCGTGCCGGACATCCTCTACCGGAAGTACCAGTCGTTCGAGGAGACCTGGAACCTCGTGCAGGAGGGCGGGGGCGAGTTCGTCCAGACCGCCGCCGGGACGGCCTACCAGGTCAACTGGGTCGCGCAGGAGAGCATGCTCGCGACGCGGCTCGGGCTCAAGCAGGGCGACAAGGTGATCTCGGTGAACGGCCAGCCCGTCGGGACGAGCCTCGGGGCGGGGCAGGCCATGTTCGAGCAGTTCAAGAACGAGACGCGCTTCGCCGTCATGGTCGAGCGCGACGGCAAGCCCGTCGTGCTGTCGTTCTACGTGAACTGAGCCTGCTCGCGCTCTTGAGCGTGCTGGCGGCGGTCGGCCTGGCGGCCTGGTAACGCGGCGTAGGGCCTTCCTCGGGCCTCGCGCGCGGCCTACACTGCGAGCCGTGACGCCCCGGCCCTCGTCGACCGAGTCCGGCCCGGCGCCCGGGACGCGGCGCGCAGCCCCCGGCCCGGCTGCGGGGCCCGACGACCCGGGGGCGCCGGGCTGCCCGCCGCCCGTGCCGCCCGCGCGCGTCCAGAGCTTCACGCGAGGCTGCGTCCGCCTGCTCGCGAAGCGCTACTTCGGCCTCCGGCTCGAAGGGCGCCACCACGTGCCCAGCGCGGGGCCGGCGCTGATCGTGCCGAACCACCCGACCTACGTGGACCCGTTCCTGGTCGGGTTCGGCACGCCGCGCTTCGTGACCTGGATGGCCTGGCAGGAGGCGTTCCGGTGGCCCGCGGTGGGCGCGGCGATCCGCGCGCTGGGGGCCTTCCCGGTCGACCTCGAGCGGCCGCGCCCCTCGACGATCAAGGGCGCCCTGCAGCTCCTCCGGGCCGGGCGGCTGCTCGGGATCTTCTTCGAGGGCGGGCGGACCGCGGGGCCCGACCTGCTCGACGCCCCGAAGCGCGGCGCGGCGCGGATCGCGCTGCTCGCGGGCGTCCCGGTCGTCCCGGTGAGCGTCGCGGGGGCCCGGGCGCTCTGGCCCCGCGGCCGGCACCTGCCGCGCCCCGGCAAGGTCGTCGTCCGGTTCCACCCGCCGCTCGACCCCCGGGCCACGGCCGGGGCGAGCACGCGCGAGCGCGAGGAGCGGCTCACCGAGGCGATCGTCGCCGCGATCCGGGCCGGGCTCCGCCCCGGCCCCTGAGCGCCCGGAGCACGGCGCAGGTCAGGCCCGCGCGAGCACGTCGCGGATCGCGGCGGCGATCGCCTCGGGGACCTCCTCCTGGAGGAAGTGCCCCGCGGCGGTCGTGGTGACCGCGGCGGCCGGGAGGGCCTCGCGGTGGCGCGCGAGGGCGCGCCCGAGGATCGGGTCGCGCTCGCCCCACACGAGGGCCGCGGGCCCCGCGAAGGCGCGCGCCCAGGCCTCCCCCGCGCGGAGGGCGGGGAGGCTCGGGTGGTCCGCGCGCGTGGGCACCATGCGCGCGAGCCCGAGCGGCCCGGCCCGGTCCGCGCGCCGCCGGAGCGGCCAGCGGTAGGCCCGCGCCACGTCGCCCGCGATCGAGGCCGGGTCGCCCTGGGCGCGGTGGAGCGCCCCGAGCGGGAAGCCGAGCCCGCGGAACGCGAGGTCGCTCACGACGGGCGTCGCGGCGAACCGGTGGAACGCCGTCCCGCGCGGCCGCGCGGGCGCGAGGACCGAGGTGTTGCCGAGCACGAGCCCGGCCACCCGCTCCGGCCTGCGCGCGCCGAGCGCGCACACGAGCGGCCCGCCCCAGTCCTGCCCGACGAGGACGACCCGGGCCGGGTCGAGCGCGTCGAACAGGTCCGCGAGCGCGTCGGCGTGGCGCTCGAGCCCGTGGTCGGACGCGCGCGGGAGCTTGTCGGACAGCCCGAACCCGAGCAGGTCGGGGGCGACGCACCGGAGGTCCGGCAGGAGGGCGAGCACGCGCCGCCACAGGAAGCTCCAGGTGGGGTTGCCGTGCTGGAGCCACACGAGCGGGGCGCCCGACGCGCCCGGGCCCGCGTCGACCACGTGCAGGCGCCGGCCGGCGTCGCGCCCGCGCCCGAGCACGTGGGTTCGGCGCGGGGGCGAGTACCCGGCGGCGAGCCAGGGCGGGAGCGGCGGCGGCGCGGCGGGGACGAGCACGGGGCGGAGCATACGCGGCCCGCGCGGGGGCATGTGCCCCGCGGGCAGCGCTGGCCTGCCGCCTGCGCCCTCCGGCGACGCGCCTCCCGGGCGGGCCGCGTGGCTAGTGTCCCGAGCCAGAAGTCCCGCAGCGAAGTCCGGAGGCATGGTCGCCGCTGGCAAGGCGCGAGGAGGCCACCCATGCGGCGCATGATGGCC